>JABDCF010000034.1 GCA_013288235.1 Bacteroidota bacterium
ACCCAACATTGACGATATTAAGGCAAAAGCTGGCCGCACTTGATGGTGCCGAGGACGCCCTGGTATTCAGCAGTGGCATCGCTGCAGTAAGCGTACCTATTTTGGCATTACTTAAACAAGGCGACCATATTGTATCGGTTGAAAACCCCTATAGCTGGACTATCAAGCTCTTCAACAACTTTTTACCAAAGTTTGGCATTCAAACTACTTTTGTTGATGGCTCGGAAGTTGAAAATATTAAAAACGCCATCACCCCCGAAACCAAACTCATCTACCTGGAAAGCCCGAACACTTTCAGTTACGAGTTGCAGGATTTAAAGGCCATTGCAAGAACCGCAAAAGAAAAAGGCATACTTACCATGATAGACAACAGCTATTGCGGACCGCTTTACCAGCAACCTATCCGGTTGGGCATCGACCTGGTGGCGCAATCAGCCACCAAATATATAGGCGGGCATTCGGATGTAGTCGCCGGCGTTTTAACCGGCAGTAAAGAACTGATGAAGCGGATATTCGATCACGAATTTATGAATATCGGCCCCTCGCTTTCGCCGCATTCGGCCTGGCTGCTCATCCGCGGCTTGCGCACATTGCCCTTGAGGATGCAGCGTAGTTTTGAAACTGCCAAAACCGTTACCGAATGGCTGGCCAATCACCCGTCGGTTGATAAGGTAATATGGCCGTTTAGCCCAAACTTTAAACAAAGGGAACTGGCGCACCGGCAAATGCAAGGCTGCGGCGGGATGTTTAGTTTTACTTTAAAAGAACCATCTATACAAAAAATCGAAGCTTTCTGCGACAAGCTGCAGCATCTATTAATGGCGGTATCCTGGGGTGGCCACGAGAGTTTGATTATTCCGTCAATAGCAGGCGTTGCCATCCGAGACTATGATCCCAATAACAGCCGCCACCAGTTGATCCGCATGTATGTGGGTTTAGAAGATGCTGATTATTTGATTAGGGATTTGGAACAGGCATTGGAGGGTTGATTGGGTTAGATTAGGCTGACTGGGTTAAATTAAGTTGATTAAGTTAAGTAACATCCTTAACCTAATCAACCACTCACCCAATCAACTTAATCAACTTTTACTATTTTAGCGTTTTAAACACGTTCTGCAAATTTTATATGTATAAAAAATCTTCCCGCCTTTATATAATAAGAAATTTTCTTGCTGTAGTTATTTTCATTTCGCTATTCGCCGGCAAATGCAACCGGGGAGAACGAAGGATATTGGAAGAAAAAGCCAGGAAAGAAGCAGTTGCCGCAAGGACAAAAAACTTAATAAACATTATTAAAGGCATCAAGTACACCGAAGTTAGCCGTAAATTTGATAATGGGCTATCATTTAGCCCTGTGGGCTACCAGTTAGTGCCCGAGTGGCGCATGTCATTCCCATCATTGGATTCCGTAAATATTTATAGCCCGCGAGAAAAAAGGTTCCTGAACGCGCCGGTTGTTTTTGACCACGATTCTATTTTCAACGTTGCCTGGGCATGGCTTAAACTAAAACAGTTGAGCAGGGATAGTTTAAAATTTATGGTACTGCATGTACATAACAACATAATACAGGAGGAGAAAACGCATGTTTTCATGACTTTTTATTCGAATGATTATATAAAAAACGTATTACATACCGATACTGCAAACCTTTGGAAACCCAGCCATAAGGACACCTTATATATTAAAGCAAAAGCGGAGCTGGCAAACAAAATAGCAGATAGCGCCTTTGCAGGTACAGAACCCCCAAGCCTTGTATCAAAAAATAAGCTGGTTATTGTAAAAAAAGAAGCTGTGCCTGATGCAGTTGAGGGAGGTGCATCATACGATGCTTATCTTTCGCCTACTTTTCATATTGTGATCCATCATGCTTATGATGATTTTGCCTATACCTACACCTGTTTTGTTGATGAAAAAGGCAACCTCACCTTCCGCAAATCAGGACAGGGGATGTACCCGGAATTTAAAGAAGCAACCCTCACGGCAATGAAAGGCATTACCGACGGTTATCTTAAACTATACCTTACCATTAAGCCCGGTAAAACATTGGGTATCCCGCATACCAGCATTGTGTTTTTAAATGTGGAGGGGTCGAAGTCAGAATAAGCATGAAAAAATATGGCTGCCTGGAGCCAATCCGCCAACGAAAATACCAACCATAGCAAAGCCAATAAACATTTTCGCGTTATTATTGCGGATTGGATGATTGTGCATGAAACTGGGATCTCAGGCCTCAATAAAAATATTCCGGTATTGAT
Source organism: Bacteroidota bacterium (assembly GCA_013288235.1). Taxonomy (GTDB): domain Bacteria; phylum Bacteroidota; class Bacteroidia; order Sphingobacteriales; family Sphingobacteriaceae; genus Mucilaginibacter. Next base: position 2,257 of record JABDCF010000034.1, read on the forward strand.
GCAGTTTGATTTGCTTTCCGACCGGCAGCTTATTAGCATATGTAAAAGTGCCGATCCCATTGACAAAGATCGTGAGAAATTAAAATCATAATGATCTGATATTATTTTGTTTACAGTAATTTTTTATATTTTAGTTTAAAATTTACTGATCACAAATAAATTCACCTGGACATGAAAGCACTAACCTTTGTCATCATTATTTGCATTTTTGCATGGTTACTGAATTCCTGCGAATCTGCAAAAGCGGTAAAAGATACTACCGCTGCCACCACGCCCTCAAAAGACAGCCTTGTAAAGCGGGGCGCTTACCTTGTTGCCATCATAGGTTGCAATGATTGTCATTCGCCAAAAATGATGGGGCCAAACGGGCCATTTCCCGATCCTGCAAAAATATTGTCAGGCTTCCCATCAAACGCACCCGTTCCGGTGGCAAGCGCGGACGATGTAAAAAATGGCCTGGTTGTATTTAGCGGCGACCTTACTGCGGCCATTGGCCCATGGGGAACATCTTTTGCAGCCAATATTACATCAGATGCTACCGGGATCGGCAACTGGAAGGAAGCCCAGTTTAAAAATGCGCTGCGGCATGGTAAATACAAGGGTCTGGATGGCGACCGTATGCTTGTCCCGCCAATGCCGTGGCAGGATTTCAGTAATTTGACAGATGAGGACATCGAGGCCATTTTTTATTACCTGCAAACCACAAAGCCGGTTAATAATGTAGTGCCTGCATTCAGGCCTGCTGCCAGGAGTTGATGAAGGGTTAAAATCGTTGTAGTTACTGCGTTAAAATTTTCATAACATATTGCCGGGTTAATGGTTATAATAAACATTACTAACCTTAATAATTGGCAACATCATGAAAAAGTTGATATTTATTGGCGTCTTGCTGGCGCCATTTTTAAGCCAGGCACAAAAGCTCACCGAATACAAAGCAACCAACGGGGTAACGTACCATATAAATGATACCGTAAGGCTGGGCAAAGGCTCAGGCAACGACGGTTCGTTTTTATATCTGGAAGAAAGGGGCCTTCCGGGACCGGGCAACCGTTCGCGCAGTTTACCAAAGCAATTTACCAATGGCGGCGTTGTTATTAAAAGCATACGGAAAGATAATTTAAGCGGGGCAGAAAAATATTTATTCGTAGTATTCCCGGGTGGGATATTTAATTACTCCTTATATATAGATGATGCAATTTTAGCCTGCGAAGTTGTACCCTGCGCCCAGTCTGCCGCAAAGCAGGTGGGTTCTGTAGCCGATGAAATAAAGAAATTAAAACAGTTACTTGATTCCGGCGCCTTAACCCAGGCTGAGTTTGATGCGCAGAAAAAGAAGTTGTTGAAAGAGCAGTAAGCTGTAAAAAGGAGTAATATGCTACACCAACCTTCCTTCTGCCAGGTAAGCAGCATAATTAAGGCACTGCTTAATATCTTCAGCTTCGAGGTACGGATAATCAGCAAGAATTTCCTCCTTACTCATCACGTTAGCTAAAAGATTAAGCACTATTGAAACGCTAATCCGCATGCCCCTTATGCAGGGTTTGCCGTTCATTATATTGGGGTTGGATGTAATTCTGTCGATAGCTAACATAACTTGTTTTTATAAAACTACGATATAAAATTGTGCTCGTCAAATCTAACACGAAGTAAAGACGGTCAAACTTTCGAAGTTTTTAAAACTTCGAAAGTTTTTACGGGTGTTTGAAGTTCCGGCATTTTCATTGCTTTGTTACCTGTCAGCGGCGAAGGGGAACGCCACCTTTTTAAGCCTGTGATGCATCTCAAGGGAGATCATTTACTATTCATAAAATTGGTAAAATATTTCGGATAGACTGTCATGAAACCCCCAACCCATGTCTTGAGTATCGTCAAGGATTTGCATAGATCGTTGTTTAAAGGCATCCAATAGCCTTTCTTTATAAATAATTTTCAATGCGTTGGCATATGTACTCTCCATGCTGTTGTAAAAAGCTTCATTCATATCGCCGTAATCACCTGTAAATCTTACTCCCGTTTCAACATAAAAGAGCATAAGATCAGCCAGTGATTCTGCCGACGGACCAAGCTTCTTAAAATCGGTAATGCTCTGCTTGCCTTGCTTTAGATTGTAGCCGAACCCCCGTTTCGGAAAAAATGCTTCATAAACTTTAGCCCGGTATTTTTCAAATAAGCCATCTTCGTCAGGTTTGATATAAAAATGGAGGTACTCCTGCACCGACTTATTCTTTTTATATAGGTCGAGAATTATTTCTATAAGCGATTTTTTTTCGAGCTTGCCGAGTTCGGTTTTGATAGACATGAGGTTGGTCCTTTTGTGCGAAATAAACAACTTATTTTCCTTTCCGCAAGAAATTTAGATGGATTTTGGCGTATTTATGTTAGATCGTGCGTTTAACCTTGGCTTTAAATTGCAGGCAAGCCGTCAGACTTCCGAAGTTTTAAAAACTTCGGAAGTCTTTTTCGGTTAGTCGGGGCACGAACGCCACCTCTTTTGGCCTGCGCTGCATTCGCGCAAGAGGAGTTTGCTTTTCATTATATTGGGGTTGGATGTAAATCAATTTATAGTTTTGTATATTTGATATAAAAAGCATAAATAAAGGGTGCCGGGATATACAATAAATGATGGTTTGTAAGGAGACATTGTTCAGTGATCACGCCATCACTCAAATGTTAAACGGAATATTTCAGTTGATAACGTAAAATCAGTAGTTGATAACGGGGAAATTATAGCAACGTATCTGCACGATAAACCGTATCCCAGTTACCTTATCTTAGGATATGTTAATAGCAGGCCGATACACATTGTATTAGGAAAAGAGGATAGCGTAGAAAGATGTATTATTGTTACTGCGTATGAGCCGGATGAAAATATCTGGGAAGTTGGTTTTAAATCGAAAAGGGAATAATTATGGGATGTGCATTATGTAAGGTTGGTACTACTGAAAAAGGTAAAGTAACGATCACTTTAGAAAGGGATGGGGCAATTGTATTGATCAAAGACGTACCCGCTGAAGTATGTGCCAATTGCGGCCATTATTACCTTTCAGAAGAAATTACCCGCCTGGTAATGGAAAAAGGCAATACAGCTATTGAAAACGGGGCAGAACTTGAGGTTTTTAAACTCCAGGTTGCCTGAAGCGGTGAAACTTGCGAAGTTTTTAAACGGCGAAGCCCTCAATGAGGCCTTTTAAAATAAACAACATCGAATTAAACTTCGAAAGTTTTTACGGGTGCCTTTGAAGTTACAGCATCCGCCCTGCTTCATTACCTGTCAGCGGCGCACGAGAACGCCACCTCTTTAGGTCTGCGCTGCATTCTCGCGCGAGAGGAGGATTTATCCAGCTGACTAAACATATTCATCGCACGAATGACAACTATAAAAATTGAAGAAACCTTTAATGACCACTTAAAAAAACATTTACTATTCGCAGTTAATTATTTCCAGTCGCAAGAAGATATTAAATTGATAGCTACTATTGCCGATAGGAATGAAGAATGGTTAAAAAAAAATGCCAACGATTACAAGGGACATAACATTTATGCTTACTATATTAAAATAGGCAGTTTTTGGGAACTGTTTTATTTAGGTCAAACACATAGTAAGTATTCTATACAAAGGATGCGTCAACATTTAATAAAGGCAAGTAAAACAACCAGTTCAAAATTGAAAGATTTCAAAAACATTGATGAATTAGGTTTTAAATCAATTACAATAGATCCGCAAGAACTCAGGCACTATTTTGAAACAATGTTAATTCAGGAATTAAGGAAAAACCATAAATACTTATCCAATAACCTCTTAAAATAATGTAGATAAAAATTTATTTAATAGCACTACTTTTTGTATTGAGTTGTGAAAAGCTATTTTCGCAATCAATTGTTAAAACTCATTGGGATTCGTTTAAAAAAACTCAATTGAAAGATGTGTATTATGTAATTCTAAATACACCCATACCTAATGGGAGCGCCTTTGACGCTACGATGTGTGTACAGCTTCATTACCTTTCAGCGGGGTCCGAGGAACGGCACCTCTTTTGGCCTGCGCTACATTTGCGCGAGAGGAGGTTATGGGTTCGATGATTATGAACATTTTAGACAAATAGGTATTCAACGAAATAAAAGGTTAAGATTTGGGTTTCTATTATTGGTAATTGGAATCGCTATTTCATTAGTATCAACGATGATCAAATAACTTTTGTCCCAACTGCGATGTCAATACCATAAAAAAGAGACTATGGATTAAAAATAAAATCCTGATTGCATCTTTGGCATCCGTCGAGAAAATAAAATAAATAGAAATGGGTATAAACATTGAAGAATTAAAGTTGATTTTGTTATACAAACCTTTCGACAAAATTGAAGCGGCGTTGAAAGATTTCGACATTGCTTCTTTCGACAGTAATGGCAGTAATATTTTGCACTACTATGTTAGAAATCATGAGGTAGTCCCAATACCTGTCGAAAATATGGTAAGATTATTTCTCGACTTTGGAATTGATATTAATGCTAAGCAATCCAAAATGTCTAAAAGGACCGTGTTGCATCTCGCAGTACTTAAGAAATCAAAGGCTGTTTTTGATATATTGCTAACAAGGCGTGCAGACGTTAATGCAAAAGACAAGGACGGGAACGTGCCTCTATCTAATGCTGTGTTTGGTTATATGGGAGATGATGGATATTTTATTGAAACCCTTATTTCAAATGGAGCGGACGTTGATATTGTGAATAATTATGGCGTTAGTCCTAAAGGGTTAGCAGAAGCGATAGCAAACTATGATACAAGGAAATTTTTTAGTTAAAATTCCTCAGCTTCGCCCATGTTTGGAGTTTGCCGCGCTCAACCAACCACTCACGTAATCAACCCAATCCCCCCTCCCAAAACATTTATAAAAATTTTTTACGCAACTATTTGGCATTTAATTTATAATCCCTATCTTTGCCGTCCCTTAACGGGGGATAATATGCTTTGAACGTGGCCCTACTGCCACGATGAGCACAAAAAAATATAGAAATGTCAGGAATAATTGGTAAAAAAGTAGGTATGACCAGCATATTCGACGAAGCAGGAAAGAACATTCCCTGCACAGTGATCGAAGCTGGCCCTTGTGTGGTAACACAGATCAGGTCTGTTGAAACTGACGGTTATGCAGCTGTACAGCTTGCATACGGTGAGAAAAAAGACAAGCATACTTCAGCGCCTTTAAAAGGCCATTTTGAAAAAGCCGGAACTACTCCAAAACGCAGGCTTGTTGAATTCAAAACTTTCGAAGATCAAAAAAACTTAGGCGATACTATCACAGTCGATATATTCGAGATCGGTGATTTTGTTGACGTAGTGGGTACTTCAAAAGGTAAAGGTTTCCAGGGTGTAGTAAAGCGTCACGGTTTTGGTGGTGTGGGTATGCAAACTCACGGTCAGCACAACAGGTTACGTGCACCAGGTTCAATGGGAGCGTCATCATGGCCTTCACGTGTATTTAAAGGTATGCGCATGGCCGGCCAAATGGGTAATGAACGTGTTAAAGTTCAGAACTTACAGGTGGTGAAAGTATATGCAGAACAAAATCTGCTGGTAGTTAAAGGTTCCATCCCCGGAGCTAAGGGTTCATTCGTAATAGTGGATAAATAAGATGGAAGTCAACATATTAAACATATCAGGCAAAGAAACGGGCACCAAGGTGCAGCTTTCTGATTCCATATTCGGTATCGAGCCAAATGATCACGCTATCTATCTTGATGTTAAGCAGTTTTTAGCTAACCAGCGTCAGGGTACACACAAATCAAAACAGCGTAATGAAATTGCAGGTTCAACCCGCAAATTATATAAGCAAAAAGGCACCGGTGGTGCACGTGCAGGCAGTGTAAAATCACCATTGTTTAATGGTGGTGGCCGTGTATTCGGTCCGCAGCCCCGCGACTACAGCTTCAAATTAAACAAGAAACTGAAAGTACTGGCACGTAAATCAGCCCTATCATACAAAGCACAGGACAATAATATAGTAGTACTGGAAGATTTTACTTTCGATGCTGTAAAAACCAAAAGCTATGTACAAATGGTGGCCGACCTTAATGCTACTGATGTGAAAACATTATTAGTATTGGGCGCTGCAAATAACAATGTGTATTTATCAAGCAGGAACCTGAAAAAAACAAAGGTTGTTACTGCCGATCAACTTAACACTTATGATGTGTTGAATGCCGGCAAACTTTTATTGACAGCAGGTGCGTTAAAAACTTTGGAGGAAGCATTCGCTAAGTAATTATGGAAATTTTAAAGAAACCCTTACTTACTGAAAAAGTAACTCAATTAACCGAGAAGCTTAACCGTTATGCTTTCAAAGTTGATCACAGGGCTAACAAAATTCAGATTAAAGGAGCCGTTGAGGCTATGTATGGTGTTACTGTTAAGGCTGTAAACACTATGAAATACGTTGGAAAACTAAAGACCCGCAATACTAAGGCCGGCGCCGTTTCAGGACGTGCCGCTACTTACAAAAAAGCGATCATTACGTTGAAAAGCGGAGAGGTAATAGATTTTTATAGCGGTATATAACTAAAGAGATGGCAGTTAAACGATTTAAACCGGTTACACCCGGTACCCGCTTCCGCATAGATACTTCTACGTCGGATATTACAACAAACGTTCCTGAAAAAACGTTGGTTGTTTCGGCGAACACAAGATCAGGCGGACGTAACAACAGCGGTAAAATGACCATGCGCTATATGGGTGGTGGCCATAAACAAGCTTACAGGTTAATTGATTTCAAACGCAATAAGTTTGATATCCCTGCAAAGGTTGCAACTATCGAGTATGATCCTAACCGGTCGGCACGTATAGCATTACTACACTTTGTTGATGGTGAAAAAAGATATATGATAGCCCCTGAAGGATTAACCGTGGGTATGGTTGTTCTGTCAGGCGATAGTGTAGCTCCCGAAGTTGGTAATACTTTACCACTTAAGAGCATCCCGCTGGGTTCTATCATCCACAATATTGAGCTTAACCCTGGCCAGGGTGGTATCATAGCGCGCAGCGCCGGTACTTATGCACAGTTATCAGCACGTGATGGTAAATATGCCATCATCAAATTGCCTTCAGGCGAAACCCGTATGATACTGTCGACTTGTTTGGCAACTATCGGCACGGTTTCAAATGGCGAAAAAGCTAACGCTGTATTAGGCAAAGCCGGCCGCAAACGCTGGTTAGGCCGCAGGCCAAGGGTACGTGGTGTAGCCATGAACCCGGTAGATCACCCTATGGGTGGTGGTGAGGGAAGAGCCTCAGGTGGTCATCCACGTTCACGCAAAGGTTTATTAGCTAAAGGCTTTAAAACCCGTGACAAAAAGAAAACATCGGATCGTTATATCATTGAAAGAAGGAAAAAATAATGGCTCGTTCAATTAGAAAAGGACCTTACATCGATCACAACCTTGACAAAAAGGTTGCGGTGCTGAATGATTCAAACAAGAAATCGGTTGTAAAAACATGGTCACGTCGTTCCATGATCTCTCCTGATTTCGTTGGTCATACATTCGCAGTACACAACGGTAATAAATTTATCCCTGTGTACGTAACAGAAAACATGGTTGGACACAAGCTGGGAGAGTTTGCACCAACACGTACATTCCGCGGTCACGCAGAAAAGAAAAAATAACAGGCAATGGAAGAAGCAATTAAAAAAGTAAAAAAGTCTGTACTGATCAGGCAACGCAAAGAAGAGGAAAAAGCTCAGCAAGGCGGCGCTTCAATCGCAAAGCTACAGAACTGCCCAACCTCGCCCCGCAAAATGCGTTTGGTGGTTGACCTGATCCGTGGTGTAAATGTTGAAAAAGCATTATACATATTAAAATACACAAATAAAGAAGCGGCAATACGTGTTGAAAAGCTTTTGTTATCGGCCATCAAAAACTGGGAACAAAAAAATGAAGACAAACGTGTTGAAGACAGTAACTTATATGTTAAAGAGGTTTCAGTAGGCGGCGGCCGCCAGTTAAAAAGGTTACGCCCTGCTCCGCAAGGAAGAGGATACCGTATCCGTAAACGCTCAAACCATGTACACCTGATCGTAGATAGTAAAAACGATAACAATTAATTTGAAATGGGACAGAAAGCACATCCAATAGGTAACAGGTTAGGAATCATCAGAGGTTGGGATTCTAATTGGTTCGGTGGCAATCATTATGCCGACAAATTAGTTGAAGACGAAAAGATCCGTAAATATATAGCAGCACGTATTTCAAAAGGTGGTGTATCAAAGGTAGTTATCGAGCGTACTTTAAAACGTATCACCATAACTATCCACACAGCACGCCCGGGTATTGTTATAGGTAAAGGCGGTCAGGAAGTTGATAAGATAAAAGAAGAGTTAAAGAAACTGACCAAAAAAGACGTTCAGATAAATATATTCGAGATAAAACGCCCTGAGCTTGATGCACAATTAGTTGCTGAAGGCATAGCAAAACAACTCGAAGCGCGTATTTCATTCCGTCGTGCCATGAAAACTACTATTGCTTCAACCATGAGAATGGGTGCTGAAGGAATAAAGGTGATGACATCAGGCCGTTTAGGCGGTGCGGAAATGGCACGTACAGAACAATATAAAGAAGGAAGGATTCCATTGCATACTTTCCGCGCAGACATCGATTATGCATTAGCCGAAGCATTAACCACTTATGGAAAAATAGGGGTTAAAGTTTGGATTTGCAAAGGCGAAGTTTACGGCAAACGCGACTTATCACCAAACATCGGTGGCGCAAGCAGCGCAAGCGGTAAAGGCGGACGCCCTGAAGGTGGCGCGGCAGGCTTCGGCGGCCGTGGCAACGAAAGAGGCGGCGAGCGCGGTGGAGAACGCCGGGGCGACAGGAAACCAGGCGGTGACCGCAGAGGCGGACCGGGTGGACCAGGCGGGAATCGTGGTAGTGCCGGCGGCGGTGGAAATCGCGGCGGTGGTGCTGGTGGCGGCGGTAGCCGTCCAGGTGGAAATCGCCCGGGTGGACCAGGAAAGAGATAATTTAAATAGATGTGAGATTTGAGATATGAGAATATGTCGGGTTGATCATCAAATTGAGAAGTATAAAGTGATAAAATAAATAGGATAGAGGATTTTTGATAAAGGTACCGGGATTTATAATCTCATACCTCATATCTCACATCTCACATCTCAATACTTAAGAAAATGCTACAGCCAAAAAGAACGAAGTTCAGAAAGATGCAAAAAGGCAGGATGAAGGGAAACGCCACTCGTGGTGCTGAGCTTTCATTCGGATCTTTCGGTATAAAATCACTTGAAGCGGCCTGGATCACCAGCCGCCAGATAGAAGCTGCACGTATTGCTGTAACACGTTTTATGAAACGTGAAGGCCAGGTTTGGATAAGAATATTTCCTGATAAGCCTGTAACCAAAAAACCGGCAGAAGTACGTATGGGTAAAGGTAAAGGTGCACCCGAATACTGGGTTGCAGTTGTACGCCCCGGAAGGATCATTTTTGAAGCTGAAGGCGTTCCTTTAGATGTTGCTAAGGAAGCATTACGCCTGGCAGCACAAAAGTTGCCTGTGCAAACAAGGTTTATAGTACGTAGGGATTACGTAGAAGCATAAATTTGAAGAGTTGTTGAAACGTTGTAAAGTTGAAATGTTGTAAAGTTGGATTGAACTTTTCAACCAGCAAACAAGAACATTACAACATTACAACCCTCCAACATTACAACAAATAAAAACAAAATGAAGAACTCAGAAATTTTAGAGTTGTCAACTGAAGAATTGGTTGCCAGGGCCGGCGAAGAGAAAGCAAATCTTACCAAACTGAAATTTGCACACGCAGTTTCGGCTATTGAAAACCCTTTGCGTATTACAAAAGTACGTAAGGACATCGCCCGCATAAACACTGAATTAACAAAGCGTAAAGCGGCAGCGGCTTCTGAATAATTTTTAAGCATCGGGAAAAATGGAAGAAAGAAATTTAAGAAAAACACGTACCGGCCTGGTAGTTAGCAATAAGATGGAAAAATCTATTGTTGTTGCTGTAGAAAGGAAAGTAAAACACCCTATCTATGGTAAGTTCGTTAAGAAAACAACCAAATTTATGGCCCACGACCAGGAAAATACCTGTGGTATAGGCGATACCGTATTGATTATGGAAACACGCCCGCTGAGCAAAAACAAAAACTGGAGATTAGTTCAAATTTTAGAAAGGGCTAAATAAAATGGTACAACAGGAATCGAGATTAAATGTAGCTGATAACAGCGGCGCTAAAGAAGTTTTAGTGATCCGCGTATTGGGCGGTACCGGTAAAAGGTATGCCTCTATCGGCGATAAGATAGTAGTTACCGTAAAAAGCGCCCTGCCATCAGGCAACGTTAAAAAAGGTACTGTTTCAAAAGCCGTGGTGGTACGTACAAAAAAAGAGATCCGCAGAAAAGACGGTTCATATATCCGTTTTGACGACAATGCCGCAGTTTTGTTAAATAACCAGGATGAGCCGAGAGGCACACGTATCTTTGGCCCGGTTGCAAGAGAATTACGTGAGAAACAATTTATGAAAATTGTATCATTAGCACCGGAGGTACTGTAACATGGAAAAGAAAAAACACGAACAACCTGCCAAAATTAAGATCAAAAAAGGTGATCTGGTAAAGGTTATAGCCGGTGATTCAAAAGGATCGCAAGGCAGAATATTAGAAATAATATTAGATAAAGGCCGCGCTATTGTTGAAGGTGCAAACATGGTATCAAAACATACTAAGCCGAATGCAGCTAAACCAAATGGCGGAATTTCAAAACAGGAAGCTGCCATACACATTTCAAACCTGATGCTGATTGATGCTAAAACAGGTAAACCAACCCGCGTTGGCCGTAAAAGAAATGAAGCCGGTAAATTAGTTAGAGTGGCAAAAATATCAGGAGAGGAAATTAAGTAATGGAATACGTACCAAGATTAAAAACAAAGTATAAGGACGAGATTCGCTCCACACTGAAAGATAAATTTCAGTACAAAAGCGTAATGCAGGTGCCTAAGCTGGAGAAGATAGCTATCAACCAGGGTGTTGGCGGCGCTACTACTGATAAAAAACTTATCGAAAGTACAATTACCGAATTGACTACTATTACTGGTCAGCAGGCAGTTTCTTCGAAATCCAAGAAAGATATTTCGAACTTTAAGTTACGTAAAAACATGCCTATCGGCGTACGTGTTACTTTACGTGACAATACCATGTACGAATTTTTAGACCGTTTGATTGCTATTGCTTTACCGCGTATCCGCGATTTCAAAGGCATCAACGATAAAGGTTTTGACGGACGTGGAAACTATACTTTGGGTATATCAGAACAAATCATATTCCCCGAGATCAATATTGACAAGATCAATAAAATACAGGGTATGGATATTACCTTTGTAACCTCGGCAACAAATGATGTGGAAGCATTGGAGTTGTTGAAACAATTTGGATTACCATTTAAAAATCAAAAAGTATAATGGCTAAAGAAGGTGTAAAAGCACGTGAAGTTAAACGCGCTAAATTAGTAGCTAAATACGCTGAAAAAAGAGCGGCTCTTAAAGAAGCCGGCGATTACGCTGGTTTGGATAAATTGCCAAAAGCATCATCCCCTGTAAAATTGCACAACCGTTGCAAATTAACAGGCCGCCCACGGGGCTACATGCGCCAGTTCGGTATTTCACGCGTAACTTTCCGCGATATGGCCCTTGCAGGCAAGATCCCGGGGATTAAGAAAGCGAGTTGGTAATTGAGGCGAAAGCTAAAAGCAAAAAGCTTTGGTCTTTCTGCTTTCCGCTTTAAGCTATAGAATAATTAACCGATGGCAAGTCTAAGGATACTACCATCATAAAACAATAAAATGAATACAGATCCAATCGCAGATTATCTTACAAGAGTAAGGAATGCTATTAAGGCCAACCATAGGGTTGTTGAAATTCCTGCATCAAATCTGAAAAAGGAAATCACGAAAGTGCTTTTCGACAAAGGTTACATTGCCAATTTTAAGTTTGAAGACAATGGTCCTCAAGGTACTATTAAGGTAGCTTTGAAATACCACCCGATAACAAAAATTTCTGCTATACGCAGCATTTCGCGCATCAGTAAACCAGGTTTGAGGAAATACGCAGGCATGGATAATATGCCAAGAGTATTAAATGGTTTAGGTATCGCCATCCTGTCGACTTCTAAAGGTGTAATGACCGATAAAGAAGCCCGTACACAAAATGTTGGTGGCGAAGTATTATGCTACGTATATTAATAGGAGGAAATTAAGCAATGTCAAGAGTAGGAAAATCACCTATAGCACTACCCCAGGGAGTAACTTTCACCGTATCGGCAGATAATGTTGTTACTGTAAAAGGCCCTAAAGGTGAGTTGCACCAGGCCGTTGACAGTGATATCACTGTTGAGGTTGAAGAAGGACAACTGGTTGTAAAACGCCCTTCTGATCAAAAACGTCATAAAGCATTACACGGCTTATACCGTGCTTTAATCAATAACATGGTAGTTGGCGTAACAACCGGCTATAAATTAGAGCAGGAATTAGTTGGTGTAGGTTATCGTGCAACCAATACCGGTAATACATTAGACCTTGTGCTGGGATATTCTCACCACTATGTGTTTGAGTTACCAAAAGAAATTAAAGTTTCAACAACTGCTGAAAAGGGTAAAAACCCAACAATTATTCTGGAGTCGATAGATAAACAACTGATTGGCCAGGTAGCGGCAAAAATACGTTCGCTGCGTGCACCAGAGCCTTACAAGGGTAAAGGTATCAAGTTTGTTGGCGAAGTATTGAGAAGAAAAGCAGGTAAATCAGCATCTAAAAAATAATCGTCATGGGAGCCAGAGCAAAATTATCAAGAAGAGACAGGATTAAGATGGGTATCAGGAAGCGCCTTTCAGGTTCTTCATCACGTCCCCGCCTGTCAGTATATAGAAGCAATAAGGGTATTTATGCGCAGATCATTGACGATGTGAGCGGAAAAACATTAGTGTCGGCATCATCTTTATCAAAAGATTTCAATGCTGAAAAAGGCACCAAGATCGACCAGTCGGTTGCAGTAGGCAAATTGGTTGCCGAAAAAGCAATTGCTGCAGGGATCAAGGATGTGGTTTTCGACAGGAACGGGTATTTATACCATGGTCGTGTTAAATCACTTGCTGATGGTGCACGTGAAGGCGGTTTAAATTTTTAATTATTGAATTACTGAATTAGTGAATTACTGATTGAAATGAATATTGAGATGGTAAACGAATAATTATAAATCAACTGATAATTCAATAAATCAATAATTCAATAAATCAATAAATAATAAAGAGATGTCAACAATCAATATAAAAAGAGTAAAAACCAGCGAGATCGAATTAAAAGATCGCCTGGTGAGCATACAGCGTGTAGCCAAAGTAACCAAAGGCGGCCGTACTTTCAGTTTCTCTGCCATTGTGGTAGTAGGTGATGAAAACGGTGTTGTAGGTTACGGTTTGGGTAAAGCTAAAGAGGTTACAGAAGCTATTGCAAAAGGCATTGACGATGCAAAAAAGAACCTGGTAAAAGTTCCGATCATTAACGGTACTGTGCCTCATGAGCAAATTGGTAAGTTTTCAGGCGGTTTTATTTTTATAAAGCCTGCTGCTAACGGTACCGGTGTAATTGCTGGTGGTGCGATGCGTGCGGTGTTAGAGTCGGCAGGTATCCACAATGTATTGGCAAAATCAAAAGGTTCATCAAACCCGCACAACGTGGTTAAGGCAACCGTATCGGCATTATCACAATTACGTGATGCTTATACAGTGGCACAACACCGCGGCGTTAGTATAGGTAAAGTTTTTAACGGATAATCAGTCATGGCAAAAATCAAAATAACACAGATTAAGAGCGTGATCGATAGAAGTGAGCGCCAAAAAAGGACAGTTGAGGCCCTGGGGTTAAAAAGGATCAACCACAGTGTAGAAGTTGAAGCAACTGCAGCTATAATAGGTATGGTTAAAAAAGTTAATCACCTGGTAGCAGTAGAAAATATTTAATATCATGAATTTAAGTAATCTTAAACCTGCAAAAGGTTCTACTAAAAATAGAAAAAGAATTGGCCGTGGTACAGGTTCGGGCCGTGGCGGAACATCAACCCGTGGCCATAAAGGTGCTGGTTCACGTTCAGGCACAAGCAGTAAGGTGGGCTTCGAAGGTGGTCAAATGCCTTTACAGCGCCGTGTACCTAAGGTAGGCTTTAAAAACCCTAACCGTGTTGAATACACTGGTGTAAACCTTGATGTGCTGCAAGCATTAACTGAAAAATATACATTATCATCAGTTGATTTTGATACGCTGAAAGAACATGGCCTGGTTTCACGTAACGACGTGGTTAAAATATTAGGTCGTGGCGAACTGAAAGCCAAATTAGAAGTTAAAGCACACGCGTTTACTGCTACAGCGCAAAAAGCGATTGAAGCAGCTGGTGGTACCATAGTTAAGCTATAATTTTAGGATGAAGAAATTTTTCACCACATTATCCAATATCTGGAAGATCGATGACTTGAGAGTGCGTATCATAAACACACTCTTATTTCTTTTGATATATCGCGTAGGCTCATTCGTGATCCTACCGGGGGTTAATCCTGCAACGCTTAGTAACAAGGACGCCAGCGGAATAACCGGCTTGCTGAATATGTTTTCGGGGGGGGCGTTTTCGCACGCCTCAATTTTTGCGTTGGGGGTAATGCCTTACATTTCGGCTTCTATTGTGGTGCAACTATTGGGTATTGCGGTGCCATATTTCGCTAAATTGCAGAAAGAAGGCGAAAGCGGGCGTAACAAACTAAATCAATGGACACGTTACCTTACCATAGGTATCACAGCATTGCAGGCCATCGGATACCTGAAATCACAGATCACAGCTGATCAAATGCTTATTGCTAACCCATATTTCACTATCTTAAATATGTTCGTACTTACCTCAGGTACTATGTTTGTGATGTGGCTGGGTGAAAAAATAACAGATAAAGGTATTGGTAACGGTATTTCGCTCATCATCATGATCGGTATTATCTCGGCCCTTCCCGGTGCGTTTCTAAACGAATTTCAATCGCGTACATCAGGCGCGGGCGGGTTAGTTGTTTTTGTAGTTGAAATGGTAGCCCTTATTGCGGTTGTAATGTTTACTATATTGATAGTGCAGGGTACCCGAAAGGTTGCGGTGCAATATGCAAAGCGTATAGTTGGTAATAAACAATACGGCGGTGTACGACAGTACATACCTTTAAAGGTGACAGCAGCAGGTGTAATGCCTATCATATTTGCACAGGCGTTAATGTTTATACCGGCAACGCTATCGCAGTTTTTTCCAAAGGCGGCATCAAACCCTATCTTAATGTCATTGTCTGACTATACCTCATGGGGGCATAATATATTGTTTGCCATATTAATTATACTGTTCACATTCTTCTATACGGCAATTACGGTTAATCCTAACCAAATGGCCGAGGATATGAAAAAGAATGGCGGTTTTATTCCGGGCATCAAGCCAGGAAGGTCAACCGGGGAATTTTTAGATGGTGTAATTTCACGTATTACACTGCCTGGGTCTATTGCCCTTGCCATTGTGGCGATTATACCTGCGTTTGCAAGTATGGTACATATTAACCAGGGCTTTGCAAGGTTTTTTGGCGGAACGTCATTAATTATCCTTGTACAGGTTGTGCTTGATACGTTACAACAAATTGAAAGCCACCTATTGATGCGCCATTACGATGGTTTAATGAAAACTGGCAGGATCAAAGGTCGTACACCTATTCCTGCGGGCGGCACCGGCCAGGCGGTTATCTGATAAATTAACATGTCAAAGATCAATTATAAGTCTATCGAAGAGATAGAACTCATAAGGGAAAGTTCTTTACTTGTTTCCAAAACACTTGGGGAGATTGCGAAAGTAATTGGCCCGGGCGTTAAAACAATCGAACTAAATAAACTTGCAGAAACTTTTATCCGTGATAACGGAGGGGTGCCCGCATTTTTAAACTATCACGGGTTTCCGTACTCCTTGTGTATATCATTGAATGACCAGGTAGTACATGGTTTCCCCGGTCAGCGTATGTTAGTTGACGGTGACCTGGTATCGGTTGATTGCGGCGTAGTATTAAATAAATATGTCGGCGATTCGGCTTATACTTTTGCAATTGGCGAAGTAAGCGATACTGTTAAAACGTTGATGCGGGTAACAATGGAATGCCTTGACCTTGGTGTTGCGAAAGCAGTGGCGGGTATGCGGATAGGCGATATTGGTTATGCGGTACAGGAACATGCAGAAAAGCATGGTTTTGGTGTAGTAAAAGAATTGGTGGGTCATGGTGTAGGCTTGCAGCTTCACGAAAAACCTGAAGTGCCTAATTATGGTAAACGTGGTTCGGGCATAAAACTGGAGGAAGGTATGGTGATTGCCATTGAGCCAATGATCAACGCCGGTAAGGCCAGGGTTAAGTTTTGGGACGATGGATGGACAGTTTCGACAGTGGACGCTAAACCATCAGCACATTACGAGCATACCGTGGCTATTAAAAAGGGGAAACCCGAGATTTTGTCTACATTTTCATATGTAGATAATGTTTTAAAAGAAAAAGTTAAAAGTTAAAATATTTTTATTAATTTTGCATCCCGCTTTTAAGGTGGATAATTAAGTAATAATCAGTAAAATATGGCCAAACAAGCCTCAATTGAACAAGACGGAACGATTAAAGAAGCATTATCAAACGCGATGTTTAGGGTAGAATTGGAAAATGGTCACGAAATTATTGCGCACATATCCGGTAAAATGCGGATGCACTACATAAAAATTTTACCTGGCGACAGGGTGAAATTGGAAATGAGCCCATACGATTTAACAAAAGGCAGAATAACCTACAGATATAAATAATAAAGCGATGAAAGTTAGAGCATCCATTAAAAAACGCAGTGTTGATTGCAAAATCATCCGCCGGAACGGGAAACTTTATGTGATAAACAAAAAGAACCCAAAATTTAAACAACGTCAGGGTTAATTAAAAATACTGTAACGGTTCGTACAACGGTGGCCCGCCGTTCGGTCGTTATTTAAAACAAATAAAAAATATGGCAAGGATTTCAGGTATTGATTTACCAAAGAACAAAAGAGGAGAGATCGGACTTACGTACATTTACGGGATTGGCCGCTCAACAGCTCAAAAGATTTTAACTGAAGCTGGTATTGATTTCGATACCAAAGTTCAGGATTGGAATGATGAGCAGTTAAACGCTATCCGCGGTATAATTAACGATCAGATAAAGGTTGAAGGTTCACTGCGTTCAGAAGTTCAGCTCAACATTAAGCGTTTAATGGATATAGGTTGCTACCGTGGCACACGTCACCGTAAAGGTTTGCCTTTACGTGGCCAGCGCACTAAAAACAACTCACGTACCCGTAAAGGAAAACGTAAAACAGTTGCTAACAAAAAGAAAGCTACTAAATAGTAAGTGATTAGTGGTTGGAGGTTAGTTGAAACCAAAGATCATTAGGAATACAAAAATTATAAATACAGTTAGTGGGTCCGGGTTATAATTCAGTAACTCAATAATTCAATAACTCAATAATTAAAAAGATGGCTAAAGCTAAAAAAGTTACCAAAAAGCGTGTTGTGATTGTTGAGCCTTACGGCGAAGCACATATCAATGCTACTTTTAACAACATTATTATAACCCTTACCAACAAAACAGGCCAGGCCGTTTCATGGTCGTCTGCTGGTAAAATGGGTTTCAAAGGCTCAAAAAAGAATACCCCTTATGCTGCCGGCCAGGCTGCTGCAGATTGCGGTAAAGTTGCTTATGACCTGGGCTTACGCAAGGTTGAAGTATTTGTAAAAGGCCCGGGCGCTGGTCGTGAATCAGCTATCCGTACTTTGCAAACTGCAGGTATCGAAGTTACTACTATAAAGGACATTACACCGCTTCCGCATAACGGTTGCCGTCCATCGAAAAGAAGAAGAGTTTAATTAACAGATTTTTTAAAGCTAAGATTCATCAGCTGCGGGCTGCTTGATACTTTAAAAACAACAAAAAATGGCTAGATATACAGGACCAAAATCCAAAATTGCGCGCCGTTTCCGCGAACCGATCTTCGGTCCGGATAAAGCGTTAGAAAGAAAAAATTATCCACCGGGCATGCATGGTGCTTCCAAAAGAAGAGGAAAGCAATCAGAGTATTCGACCCAGTTGATGGAAAAACAAAAAGTTAAATACACTTATGGTGTATTGGAACGCCAGTTCGAAAACTTGTTTCACCGCGCCTCTGCTAAAGAAGGTATCACCGGGGAAAACTTACTTAAGTTTTTAGAAGCCCGTTTGGACAATGCGGTTTACCGTTTAGGTATAGCGCCAACCCGTTCAGGTGCGCGCCAATTGGTTGGCCACAAACATATCACTGTTAATGGTGAAGTAGTAAATATTGCTTCGTATTCATTAAAAGCAGGTGATGTAGTAGCTGTTCGCGAAAAATCAAAAACACTTGAGGCAATTACACATGCTGTAGCCGGAAGAAAAATTAACAAACACAGCTGGCTGGAATGGGATGCTGCCAATTTAACAGGCAAATTTCTTAACTATCCGAACCGCGATGAGATCCCTGAAAATATAAAGGAAAACCTGATCGTCGAGTTGTACTCTAAATAAGATATGAGATTTTATAAGATGTGAGATATTAGATTTGAGATATGAGACAAAAACAAAGTCTGATATCTCATTTCTGCGTTTCAAATCGGAGGAAAATAAATAAGAGGTTTTAGATTTATAATATGAGAGATGAGTAGTTTAAAGTCTCAAATCTCATATCTCACATCTCAAATCTAATCATTAAACAAACAATAAATAAAGGATATAAATGGCAATTTTAGCATTTCAAAAACCAGACAAGGTTATCATGCAGAAATCAACTGATTTTGATGGCACGTTTGAGTTTCGTCCGTTAGAACCAGGCTTCGGTGTTACCATTGGCAACGCCCTGCGTCGTATATTGCTTTCATCACTTGAAGGTTTTGCGATCACTTCGGTTCGTTTTTCAGGAGTGATGCATGAGTTTTCGACCATCAAAGGTGTTGTTGAAGACGTTACCGAGATCATATTGAACTTAAAACAAGTTAGGTTTAAAAAATCAGGTGACTCAGGCGACAGCGAAAAGATATTCGTGATCATTAACGGCCAGGACGCTTTTAGTGCAGGGGATATCTCCAAGTTCTCAAATAATTTTACTGTTTTAAACCCTGACCTGGTTATCTGTAACATGGATACTTCGGTAACGCTTGAAATTGAGCTTACTGTTAGTAAAGGCCGTGGTTATGTAGCCAGCGAAGAAAATAAAAACCCTGATGCTAATGTAGGTGTAATAGCTATCGATTCTATTTACACACCTATAAAAAACGTAAAATATACTATTGAAAACTATCGTGTAGAACAAAAAACAGACTATGAAAAATTAGTGCTGGATATTACTACCGACGGCTCGATACATCCTGAAGATGCACTTAAAGAAGCTGCAAAGATTTTGATCCAGCACTTTATGCTGTTCAGCGATGAGAACATGATGCTTGAAGCGCAGGCTAAAGAAGAAACTAAGGAAGTTGATGAGGAAATTTTGCACATGCGCAAAATCCTTAAGACTGAATTGGTTGACCTTGACCTTTCGGTACGTGCATTAAACTGCCTTAAAGCTGCAGACATCCGCAGCCTGGCTGATTTGGTTTCGTATGATGTGGCTGATATGCTTAAGTTCAGGAACTTTGGTAAAAAATCATTAACTGAGATCCAGGATCTGGTTAAATCAAAAGGTTTATCTTTTGGTATGAACCTGTCGAAATTTAAGTTAGACGAAGAATAATTTATTAAGAAGAGGTTAGAGATTGGTTAATTAGAACTTATCGCTAACCTCTTCTTATTTTACAAATAAAGGGATTTGAAATTGACGGTGACCAACCTCTGATCTCTAATTAACCAGTCACTAACACAGCATAATTCCAAGAGCTTTACAACTTGCTGCTCAACGGTATGCACGTGATAACTTTAAAAAACAATGAGACACGGAAAAAAAGTTAACCATTTAGGCCGTACCGACAGTCACCGCAAAGCGATGCTGGGTAACATGGCAACATCGCTTATCTTACATAAGCGCATCACTACAACATTAGCTAAAGCAAAAGCTTTGCGCGTTTATGTTGAGCCAATCCTTACAAAAGCAAAAAGCGATACTACACACTCACGTCGTATAGTATTTAGCTATTTACAGGACAAAGACGCAGTTACTATCCTGTTCCGCGAAATTGCTGAAAAAATAGCAAGCCGCCCCGGTGGTTACACCCGTATTATTAAAATGGAAAACCGTTTAGGCGATAACGCCGAAATGGCATTGATAGAATTGGTAGATTATAATACTGTTTACGGCACTGATACTGCTAAAACTGAAAAGAAATCAACCCGCCGTCGTGGTGGCGCTGGTAAAGCAAAAGCTGCTGCACCTGCTGCAAAAGCGGAGGCTGCACCTGTTGCTGAAGAAGTTGTTGAAGTTGCACCTGTTGCTGAAACCCATGTAGCTGAAGCGCCTGTTGTTGAAGAGACCCCAGCTGCTGAAGAGGCTCCTGAAGCTCCAACTGCATCAGCTGAAAACGAAGAAAATGCTGAAAAAGGCGAATAATTAATTTCGCTTTTAGATATTAAAAATGCCCCGCTCATTTGAGTGGGGCATTTTTAGTTGGATCAACCCCTTGATTTCTTATAACCCGGGTTAAACTATACAAATTGCTGTATGGCCTGCTGTAACTGGTTGGCCTGCATAACGCCGCTTTGCCGCCATTTAGTTTCGCCATTTTTAAATATCATTAAGGTAGGTACACTTTGTACCTTGTAGGCATTGGCTGCCGAAGGGTTTTTGTCGATATCGATCTTGATAATCGTTACCTTATCGCCCATGGCGTCTTTTACTTGTTTCAATATTGGCGGCATCATTTGACAGGGGCCGCACCACTCTGCCGAAAAATCAACTAATACCGGTTTGTCTGATGCGATGATCTCCTGGAAATTTGCCATAATTTAAGGGTTTATTAAAGATAACACTTTTATAGCTTGAAAAGTTTAATTTCAGGGTGATTTTTATTTGCGCCGGACGAGTGACATTTTAATAATAATCGAATGTTGTTTGGAGGTACTTTGAACGGCATTCGTATCATTTTGAATCGCATTATATAACCGTCGGATAAAAAGGAATATTATTTTTGTGTAGTTAACACATTTTCAGTTAAAAAGTATTTACCGCATGCCAAACCTATACGAACCATCAGGAAAACAGCGCATACAGTCGATTGATATTTTGCGCGGTGTAATTATGCTGATTATGGCGCTTGACCATACCCGCGACTTTTTTCACATAGTCGGGCCTACAAACGATCCTACAAATATGGTCACAACAACGCCAATCCTGTTTTTTACACGCTGGATCACCCATTTTTGCGCGCCAAACTTTGTCTTTCTGAGTGGAATTTCGGCTTACCTTGCCGGTACAAGGCGCACAAAAAACGAATTGAGCGCATTTCTTATCAAACGCGGCGTTTGGCTTGTTTTTGTCGAGGTGGTGATACTTACTTTCGCTTTTTCATTAAACCCATTTTATAATTTCTTTATCCTCCAGGTTTTATGGGTGATAGGATTGAGTATGATCATCCTGGGTTTGCTTGTTCGCGCGCCGTTATCAGTTATTGCCATTATTGGTGCACTGATATTTTTCGGGCATGATATACTTGATTACCTGCAACTCCCTAAAACGGGTTTTGAAGGTAACCTGATGAAGCTGTTATTTATTGCAAAAGGCTCCGTTATACCACTTGGTAAAACCCACCTGATATTTGACCTCTATGCCTTAATACCCTGGACGGGTGTAATGTTGCTGGGCTATGTGTTCGGTTCGCTATATAAATCATCATTTGCGCCGGAGCGCCGCCGTAAGGTATTGCTTTATACCGGGATAGGTATGCTGGCTTTTTTTATTGTACTTAGGTATTTCAACATTTATGGCGATCCGGAACCATGGTCGGTACAGCGCAATAGTGTGTACACCTTCCTGTCATTTTTGAATGTAAGCAAATACCCGCCATCCCTGATGTATTGTTTAATGACCATTGGCACGGGTTTAATCGTACTGTCCCTTACTGAACACGTTCACAATAGGATCACGGCTATTTTTATTATTTATGGCAATGTTCCATTTTTTTACTACGTGCTGCATTTCTACCTGATCAGGGCCACAAATGTTGTGGTGTTTTTTATCCAGGGGTTTGGCGTAAAACAAATAGTGAATCCCAATAGCGCTTTCCTCTTTAGTCCGCCGCACTTTGGGTTTAATTTATTCGGGGTTTATTTGGTATGGCTCTTTGTTATAATTACGCTATACTTTCCATGCAGATGGTTCAGCAGGTATAAGAAAACACATAAACAGTGGTGGTTAAGCTATCTTTGATTTGGGATGTTCGATTTCGGATTTATTTTGATTTGGGAATTTAAGAAAACGGTATATTTAATCAGATAATATACTTGTTCATTAATTTATGAAAAAATTAAATTTTATCATCCTTTTGTTTGTTCTTTTTATCTCATGTCACTCACAACAAAAATCCGACATGGCTGAACATAAGGCTATTGTAAATTACCCTGTAAGCATCATTAAAATATCAGACAGCATTATTAAAATTGACGAGAAGGTTATATACTATAACAAAAACCTTCAGCCATTTATTAATGATCTTCAAAGGTCATCATTTTCGGTGTCGTATAAAATAGACGGCATCCCCGATTTCATCATATCGTTTTTGAACCAATTAAGCGGTGATCACTTTACGATTGCTAACCCTGGAAAAGACTGGAATTGCTGTGATGATAATTGGAATGATAGTCTACCAAACAGAGAACTGATTTGTCAAGGCATTGATAAAAATCTCTTTTTCATAAGTTATTTGACAGGTGGTATCGGGGAAGCAGAACATATTATCCTGATAAGATATGACAACAATAAAGTAATTGATTTTTGGACTAATACGATGTTGTCGGAGAATTTAAAAAACAAAAATGAAATTGTACGATACTTATTAAAACTTGGAAATAAAGTCCATTACAATTTGAGCATTTAAACGTTACTTTATTTTGATTTAAGAAAATTGGTGCTATAGGTTTGCTATTGATATTTTAATCATTGCTTTTTAAAAGTCTCCCCAACCGGGGGAGATTTAGAGGGGGCTGCTAATGCAACACCTTCGGCCTTTCATTTACCGGCTGCAAAATATTATTATCCGATAACCAATCTGCCAGCCGTTGCGGCCAGGTGCTGATGGATTTTAGTTTTGAACGATAACCCATATTAAAGCCATGCGCTCCCTGGGTAAAAAGATGGGCTTCTACGGGTACTTTTGCTTCGCGATAAGCCTGGAGTAACTTCATTAGTGAAACAGAACAGCAGGGGTCATCATTTGCAGCCAGTAAAAAGGCCGGCGGCGAATCGTGCGGTATCGAATCTGGAATAAATAGCGGGCCGGGGTATATCTGTATTACAAAAGCAGGCTTTGCACTTTGGCGGTCAATTGGGTCGGGGGCATTAGCATCCGGTTTGTTCGGGCCGAAGGTTACCATATCCACCACCTCGCCGCCGGCTGAAAAGCCCATTATACCAATGCGGTTTGTATCGATGCCAAATTCAGCGGCGCGGCTGTGTACCAGGCGCATAGCGCGCAAACCATCCTGCCTGGCATGTACTTCAATTTTATAAGGAGAAAGTGTGTCGCGGCCTAAACGGTATTTAAGCACAAACACAGTAATTCCGAGACTATTTAAAAATTTAGCGGGATCAATGCCCTCAGCAGTCCAAACCAATAACCTATGACCGCCGCCTGGACAAATCACTACAGCCGAACCATTCGCTTTGTCTTTCGGCGGCAAAAAAACTGTAAGCGAAGGATTATGGATGTTTTTAACCCAATAATCCTTCGCCTGTTCAGGCTCATTGCGACGGTTTTCAAAACCCGGCGCTCCGTTTGGCCACAATGGGATAACAGTTGGCCCTGTTTGCGCCCATAAAGCCGCCGGGAATAATAACAGACAAATAATGGTTTTGATGTATTTGGCCATGAGGTAAAGTTAGTTGATTTGGTTGATTGAGTGAGTGAGTAGTTGATTCGGTTATTACATCAGCGAAATCATTTAATCATTTAAAATCAACGGTCGAGGGCGCCGGGTTCAAAAATCATCATATCAACTGGTGCATTAGCAACTACATCGTGGTAACTTTCAACCTGCAATAACTTGTCATTAATATAAAAACTGCATTTAGTTTCGCTCCAGGCTTTGCCCACCGCTATTTGGTCCTCAAAAAAACCTTCTTCCTTGGTGTTGTTATCGTACTTAATAAAACGTACGGCCACCATTTTATCCTGATCAATCCAAAGCTGGTTTACTTTATCGCCATCCTTATCTGCTCCCAAAACATAAACCTGTTTATCTTTCCATGTACTGGTATGAAATTTTGAAAGGTCATAATGCAAGTCGGCAAAATGGCCCAGCACCTTATCAAAAGGCATCGCATACATCCCGCCAAGGAAAAATATCAATTCGTTTTCATCTTTGGTTGACCGTACAATTTTATTGTTACGGAAAGCATAAGTAGAATCGTGCCTGAAAATCGCACCGCCGCTACTTTTTACCGAATCAAAATCTATCCTTAACATATCAGGATAAACAATAGTTTCATACCAGGTACTGGTTTTTATGAGGCTATCGTTTCTGTACCGCTGAGTGGTCTGGTTAAATTTTAATGATTTATGCCAGGTATTATGGTACCGTTTATACATACTTTGCAGCACTTCTGTCGAAGTTGCATTTTTATAACCCGGTAGAAAAAAGGTAAAAAGTAATATAACCGATAGTGTTTTCATTTGTTGATTTAGCTTTGTTTGGTCAATTCTTCATAAGCTGCGGTTATGCCGCGTTGTATGCCATCCCCCTGCCAATCAGTAATGCCTGGGATGGACGTTGCTTTTAATATATCATCCTTACTTTTGCCTGCTTTGATGCCTCCTGCCACATAATCTTCCAGTTTTTCCATAAAGTTTTGCATAGCAATAACATCATCCATTGTACCTACAACTTTTACCGGATCGAAAGCATGGCCAAATATAAATATGGTGTCCTTATCAAACTTTTTGCGTGCTTTCTCCAATGCCAGTGGCCAGTGTTGTACTGAAGCGCCTGCGCTGTTATCAACAAAGGGGTAGCGGCGGTTAAAAACAAGATCACCTGCATGAACGATGTTGGCGTGCTCAAAATGGATCATAGCATCGCCGTTGGTATGGCCTGTACCAAAATAATGTGCGCTGATGCGTTCATCACCTACTTTAATTTTCCAGTTATCTTTAAAAGTAGTATCAGGATAAAGCTGTTTATTCTCAGCTTTGTTTTTTATGGCTACCGCTGTTTGGTTAGCTAACGAATTTTCATGCGCTGCAACTTTGTTTACTATGCCTTTGAATGAGATGTTCCCGCTGGTATGGTCGCCATGATGGTGGGTGTTAATGAGCCATTCAAATGGCAGATCAGATTGTTTTTTAAGCAAGCCGATAAGGTGTGTAGCCTGGTCAGGAAATTCGGCATCAACCACAACAATGCCTTCTTTGTTTATCATCCACGCAATTGTACCACCCTGTTCGGCAAACATGCCTACGTTATTTCGCAAAGGTTTAAACTGGTAAGCAGGATCGGCCAGCATTGAAGCAAAGCTGTTTTTACCCAACAGCGCAAGTGAGGCTGCGGTTAAGGCTGTGTTTTTTAAGAAAATTCTTCGTTCCATCGTGTTATATAAATTGGAGGTTAACGATCATCATATGTCAGATCATAATGGTGACGGTACTTTTAGAGCACCGGTTGCCTTTACGCCGAAATTAATACTGGTGAAACGCATCAGAAACAAAAGCCAACACATTGGGCAATGATGCGCGCCAGTAGGTCCAGGTGTGGCCGCCATCGCGTACGCGGAACTCATGCGGGATTTCCTTTTTGCGCATAGCTATATGTACCAGGCAATTCCCCTCGTATAAAAAATCATCATCCCCATCATCGATATACCAGCGAACTGCTTTTTTCTGATCATCGGGCATGTTGTTTATCAATGCCAGGGCACTGTGCTGGTTGTAATAATTTACAATAAGCGAATCGGCAATGCCGGGATTATTTTTGCTTATGGATTTTCGGGCATCATCCAAAGTAAGCGGGCCAACAGCAGCGCTCAAAGGGCAAGCCGATGAAAACATTTCAGGATGGTGCAACGCGTACATAAATGTACCCCCGCCACCCATGGATAAACCGGCTATGGCACGAAAACGTTTATCACTTTTTATGCGGAACTTTTTTTCAACGTAAGGCACCAATTCCTTGAAAAAGAAATCCTCATAATTCCAGTCGCCTTTAATATCATTAAAATAGCCTTTGCGGCCGGTGTTGCCATCTGGCATAATAATAACCATCGGCGTAGCCGTACCATCGGCAATAGCTTTGTCGGTGATGTTTAACACCTCGCCAAATTGCACCCAACCGGTTTGGTCGTCGCCGCTGCCGTGTAAAAGGTATAATACTGGGTAACTGCGGTCAGATGTTTCGTAACCGGGCGGCAGGTAAACGGCGTACTTTCGTTCGCTTTTTAATATTTTGCTGGTCATGGACAAATTGTCATAAACCTTTCCGCTTTGCGCGATCAAAATAAAGGGGCAAAGCAGGAATAAAGCAAAAACCAAGAGGTAAGTTTTTTTCATGTCGAAAGGTTGGAAATTGGTTGTGCCATCAATATCGGGGTTATATTGTAAAGCGGTATAAATTTAGTGTAAAAATATTGTGATTTCGGAATTTCGATTTGCGCCACCGCTAAAGCTAAGGCGGCACGCGGTCGGATTTTGCCAACGGGCCTAAAAATATTTATTTCATTTTGTATCGTTTAATTGTTAGCATGCGTAATGTTTAGTAATAGATTATTGAACTGATGTTATGAAGATATTTCGCAAAGTTCCGCTGTTACTATGCCTGTTAATTATTGGTATTGCTTCCTGCAAAAAATCCGGTATAGCTCCGCCAGGTTTTAAGGGTAAGGACCTTGGGCTAACGTCCTTAGACCTTCAAAAGGTAACAGCGGACAATGCGTTTGCTATAAAGCTATTTAAAAACCTGGATAGCGCCAATGCTGCCAGTGCCACAACTGCGGGCAGCAACCTGTTTATTTCGCCATTGAGCGTAAGCTTTGCGCTCGGAATGACCAGTAATGGCGCTGCCGGCCAAACGCTCACCGCATTTCAAAATACTTTAAATTTTGCAGGGCTTACGCAAACACAGGTAAACAATTATTATAATACCCTTGTCACGAACCTGCCGCAACTCGACCCAAATACTACTGTTGATATTGCAAATTCAATTTGGTACAGGCAGGGCTTTAGCGTTCAGCCGCTGTTTATGCAAACCAATACCAATTATTTTCATGCGCAGGTACAAGCGCTTGATTTTTCAAGCCCTTCTGCGGTAAGCACTATTAACAATTGGGTTAGCAGTAATACTAAAGGTTTTATACCCTCCATTATCAACCAAATACCTGGCGATGCTGAGATGTACCTTGTAAATGCCATTTATTTTAAAAGCAGCTGGAAAGAAAGCTTTGATCCTGCCAATACCAAACCCCAGGCTTTTTATCTTGCAGATAACAGCCAGGTACAGACCAGTTTTATGACAGGTACCATAGATTTTAATTATTATACCGATGCTGGTGTAAATATTTATGAGCTACCCTATTCAAACAATAAATACAGCATGGTTATTGTATTGCCGGTTGGTGGGGCTACTGTAGCACAGGCGGCCACCAATTTAACCCCGGCACAATGGCAAACATGGATGACCGGTTTGAAACCCACTAACAGTGTGCTCACTTTGCCAAAGTTTAAATTTAGCTTCGGCGCCAATCTTAATAGCGCATTGACCGACCTGGGTTTGGGTGTTGCATTTAGCGATGATGCAAATTTTTCGCTGATCAACCCGGCCTCAAGCCTTAAAATAAGCCAGGTTTTGCATAAAGCCTTTGTTGAAACCGATGAAAGTGGCACTACCGCCGCAGCAGCCACTTCAGTAGGCATTATTTCTTCCATCGCATTTCAGCCCTTTACAACTACAATTAACCATCCTTTTATTTTTGCAATAAGGGAAGTAAGCAGCGGTCTTGTTCTGTTTGTCGGAACCGTAAATAATCCTACGTTAGCAGGAAATTAATGACCCTTACTTCTTAACCTCCAACTTATTGGCCTCTCATGTCCACAAAAACCGTTTATTTGCGTTAATTATAAAAAATAAATTAACTCGTAAATGGCATGGGCCGCACCAGGAAATTAACCATTATAATAACTATTGTCGCTATCCTGTTTTTGGGCGCTTACGGCCGGCATAAATATATTAACCGTGAACCAAGTAATATAGTTGGCCGCCTGCAGCGAAGGGATATGGATGAAATTTCGGGTATTGCGGCTTCGGGTATTAATAAAGATTTATATTATATCCATAATGACAGTGGCGATACCAGCAGGTTCTTTGCCATCCTGCCATCCGGCGAGGTAAAATCGATCATCTATTTTAAAGGCGATCCAAAAGAAAGGCTTGGTGTACATGATTGCGAAGATATTGCGGTTGGGCCGGGGCCTGATAGCGGGAAAAGCTATGTTTATATGGGCGATATAGGCGATAATTATTCCGTACGTAAGTACATAACTGTTTACCGTATGGAAGAAAAAACTGCATGGGCAAAAAGTGGTACCGCACGAGCGAATGATGCCGCGCCCATCCATTTTAAATATCCTGACGGCCCGAAAGATGCAGAAACATTAATGATAGACCCAATTGAAAAACTGATCTACATAGTATCAAAGCGGCAGGACTCGGTTACCGTTTACACTTCCCCCGCTAATTTATAAACCAAATGATACGCTTGTTCTCAACAAACGCTGCAAATTGTTTTTTCCCGGCCATAAATTATTTAAATGGATAACAGCAGGCGATATATCAAAAGACGGGCGGCAAGTTTTGATGAAAAACTACACCAAAGTTTATTATTGGAAACGAGATGGTAATGAACCTATCTGGAAAACCATGCAAAAAAGGCCACAAATGCTGCCGTATACCATGGAAAAACAAGGGGAGGCGATAGGTTTTACGCCCGATGGCCAAGGTTACTATACTACCAGTGAAGGTGTTTACTCACCCATTTATTATTATAAGAAACCTTTTAAGCCCTAAGCCGAAAGTCTTAAGTTCTAAGTCAAATATTGGTTTTATTTGCTTATTCCGATAGCTTGTGATTCGATAGTATGTGCATAGCCATTGATGTAATCCCGCGGCGACGTGCCGGTTATATTTTTAAACACGTAGTTAAAATTGGTAATGCTATTAAACCCGCAGCTGTAGGCAATAGAGGCGATGCTGTGTGAGGTGCCGTTTACCAGCAATTTGCAGGCCTCGTTTACCCTTACTTTATTTACAAAATGTACGAAGGTGTGCCTGGTATGTTTTTTAAAATACCTGCAAAAAGCCGTGGGTGTTAAATGTGCCTGCAGAGCTACATCTTCAAGCGTTAAAGCGCTGCTGTAATTGTGCATGATGTAGTTGTACACCGAAGCGATGCGCATACCTTCGGGGTCTGTCATCGGGAAAGCATAATGGCTGGATGTTAACGGTTGCAGGTTATCATTTATGCTCATGATATTTAGCAGATCGATAAACAAGGACAACTGCCCCGCTCCGGTTGATCGTTGTATGGCCTGGATAGCATCAGCAATCACTGAATAATTACTATCCTGGACCTTAAAACCGCTTTGCATTTGAGTTACGAAAGCGTCTACCGCCTTCATCTCGGGTAAATTAAATAATGCCGCTAATTTGCCGGATGGGTTAAAAAATATGGTAACCGTACGCACCTCTTTGTCGCTATCGGCACTGAAGTAAGCCGGGTCGCTTTTAAATAAATGCGGCATATTAGCGCCTATCAAATAAATTTCACCATCGCGAAAAGGATGCATGCTGTTGCCCGCCAATAAAGTACCTTCACCTTTTTGTATCCAGGTGATTTGTGCTTCGGCATGCCGGTGCAGGTAGGTATAAAAGTGCGGCAACACCTCTTCCAGCACAATTATGGTATGGTCGTGCGGTACAGGGATTGTGAAGGGCAGTACTTTCATGGGGTAAAAATAGTTGATTAAGTTGATTGGGTGAGTGGTTGATTGGGTTAAAATGGTTATCGTTTAAATTGGGTTAGCCATTATATAAAGAAATAACAATGATTAAATAGGGCCTTGGGTTTAATTATGAATATTGCCGTTACTTTATAACTTTGGTGCCAGACTAAATTTTATCACATGAAACATAACGACATACTTTGGAAGGCTGCATTAGAGGATCTATTTGATGATTTTTTACGCTTCTTTTACCCAGATGCCGACAAGCTGTTTAACCTTGATAGAGGATTTGAATACCTGGATAAGGAACTCGAACAACTTTTTCCGACCGATGCGGATAATTATTCGCCCCGGTATGTAGATAAATTGGTTAAAGTGTTCACTAATAGTGGCGATGAGGAGTGGATATTGATCCACATTGAGGTGCAGGGCTATACAGACCAGGATTTTTCAAAACGGATGTTTCAGTACTATTACCGCATACTCGATAAATATGATAAGCCCATTACAGCGTTTGCCATTTTTGCTGACAGTAATAAAAACTTCCATCCAAAATATTATGAAAGGGATTTTTTAGGTACTAAAGTTTATTATGCTTTTAACACGTATAAAATTATAGATCAGGATGATGCTGAACTGGAAGCCAGCAATAACCCCTTTGCAATGGCTGTACTTTCGGCCAAATTGGCTTTGTCCAATCATAAACTTGAAGACCAACAGTTGTTTGAACTGGCATATAATCTTGCCAAACGCTTGCTGACAAAGCAGATATCCAGGGAGAAAACGCGTAATGTGATGAGTTTTTTGCGTTACTACCTTAATTTCGAAAATCCGGGAATGAATGCTAAATTTGAAGAAGAGATAGCCATACTAACAGAAAGGAATATCACCATGGGCATTGAAGAGTTTTTATTGGAGAGGGCCGAAAAAAAAGGCATTGAAAAAGGCATTGAAAAAGGTGTAGAAAAAAACACAAAAGAAACGGCTTTGAAAATGATGAAAAGCGGGTTCGATATAGCCCTCATTGCTGATATAACAGGACTTTCTATTGAAGAAATTAAGCGACTATCGTAAGACCCGATCATAACAAATCGCAAACAAAACCTAACCTTCGATGACACAACAACTTAAAAACGATATTAAAACTATCATAGAAGTTCTAACTTTTATTGTAATTTCCTTCGGTCTCTCTTTAATTTACACTAACACCTGGGGGTTGATATTATTCTCCTCACTTTTCGTTGTACGTATAATATACAAAGTGTATCTTGTTTCCACCCTTAGAAACAGATCGGAAATTATGCTGATCCCTACACCAAATGACGAATACGCACAAATGGCCCCAATATCATTCAGCGTTATATTATTATTCTTTTCGGTAATCGGATATTTTGCTTTTAATCTGAACGTTTTCTATTCTATCATAGGAGCAACAATTGGAATTGCTGTTTTTTTATATGGGTTTTTCAGGCCACCTGTTGGATGGATTTCAATTAAAAACATCGATTTTGAAGTTTACGGTATTGAAGGAATAGTTGACACGAGACAACTAAAAGAAATTACCATTAAAAGCGACAAAATAACTTTGACAAATATTTATGGCGAGCATAAAAACAGCAACTTGTTAAACTTACGTCCATCGGTTGCTAAAAACATAAAAAAATTCCTCGAAGAAAGACTGCCAAAAAGCGACATATTAATAGTTGATAGAGTAACCACAACTTCATAAATACCAGCTATTGAAACCTCCCCGGCGAAAACAAACCAATATCCATACTTTTTTTCTCTTCGTTAAAGCCCTCTGCTATCAATTTACCTGTTGCGGGGCCCAATGCTAAACCGATCATGGCGTGCCCTGTAGCAATAGCAAGATTTTTAAACTTGCCAGACATGCCGATATACGGCAACCCGTCCGGCGAAACCGGGCGGAAGCCAAACCATATATCCTTTTGCTCGGGTACCGGGAGTTTAAAATCAGGGAAATATTTTGGCACCGATTCTACAATACCTTTTACGCGGTTGATATTTATTTGCTTATTTATTTTTCCAATTTCCATTGTGCCGCCAAACCTGATGCTGCTATTCATCGGGGTAATGGCAACCCGCGCTTCGCATAATATGGAAGGTACGGTCATTGGTTTTACCGGGTTATGTACCATAAATGAATACCCTTTGCCTGGCATCAGCGGCACATTTAAACCCGCAAGCTTTGCAATGCCCGGCGACCATGAGCCACCCGAAATAAGGAAAGCATCGCCGGTAAATTCTTTGTCTTTAGTACTTAACGAGGTTACTTTACCAGCATCGTGGTTTATCTTCACCACTTCGGTGTTACGATGGATGCGTACGCCTTCAGTTTCAAGATATTTTACAAGTCCTTTCATCATTTGGTTTGGGTACATGTGCGAGTCGCAGCGGTAGTGTACAGCACCTAAAATATCCAGCTCTATGTTTGGCTGTAGCTTCTGGCATTCTTCGGGGGTGAGGTATTGGGCATCAAGGCCAAGGTTTACCGCTTTTTCAACCATGTGCAGTTCTTCTTCCTTAACTTTTGGTGATTTAAATAACATCAGGATACCATTGTCGGTCAATCCAAAATCATATGCTGCATCTTTTGCAAACTCATGGTATAATTCTCGGCTCAAAAGCGAAATATCCCTTAGCCCGCCGGCAGAACGTTCTATATGTTTTTTTGTGGCGCTTTTTACAAACTTCAAACCCCAGCCAATAAGTTCGGCATTTAGCGACGGTTTTACATAAAACGGGCTTTTACTGTTAAACATCCAGCGGATACCCTGCTCTATCATCCCCGGCGAAGCCAAAGGCACAAAATGGCTTGGCGTTATCATACCTGCATTGCCAAATGAACAATTATCGGACAGGTCGCCCTGCTCCAAAACATCAACTTCCCAACCCGACTTGTGCAGGTAATAGGCCGAAAATAAACCGATAACACCACCGCCAATAATTATTGCTTTACTCATATTTTGTAGTTTGCGCCTGCTATATTATCCGGGATAGGGTAAAATATAGCATGAAATTTTATTTAGCTCAAAAAAAGCTGCGGCCAAAGTTAGTAAATGAAAGAGAGAAAATTGGGGAATTGGCATAGTATAAACACTGTTACAAAACAGCGCTTTACACAACGTCTAATAGAAAATACTCTTAGCCTTGACACGTGTTACGTAATACGTTACATTTGTATTAATGATCGAAAGTATTCAGCATAAAGGATTAAGATTGTTATGGGAAAAGGACGATACATCTAAATTACCAGCTGTTCAAATTATTAAGATCAAAATGATATTAACTTTACTTGACAATGCAGTAAATGTAGAGGATATGAATTTCCCGGGTTCAGGCCTTCACCCTCTTAAAGGTGATTTGGCAGGATTTTGGTCAGTTAAAGCTAACGGAAATTACAGAATAGTATTCCGTGCACATTTCAACAACTTCTCTCAACTCAACTAAA
>JABDCF010000035.1 GCA_013288235.1 Bacteroidota bacterium
AACACCAACAATTTGGCTATGGACTGAATTTACAAACCAAGGAAATCCGGTAATACAAATAACCAAATTCATGCTCATTTCACTTTGTTATTTTAGTTTCATTGGTTATGTTATTACAACAGAAAAGAATACTATTATTAAGAAATTCTTAACTCTTAAACCATTGTTGTACTCTGGTAAAATGCAATAATAATAATACATATTGTAGCAATAATGATTTTTTTATCGTTTAAGTAATAAACCAATAAAGGCCAGAATAGATAAAAGTGTTCTTCAACTGCTAAAGACCAAAAATGGAAAGGGCCATTGGCTGCCCAACCAAAAGTATCGGCAATGTTTTGTAAGTAAAACCAATAATAAAATTGAGTGCTAAAACTTAGATTTGACGCGTTATAGAGATAAGGATTAATTAGAAAATAATATATAATCAAAAAGCCATAATAAAGGGGGAATATTCTTAGGGCACGCCTGATGTAGAAGGTAAGAAAATATCCAGATTTTTCCTTGGTCGACAATAATATTCTGGTTATTAAAAAGCCAGACAAGACGAAAAATAAAGAAACACCGGTTTGGCCAAATTTGATAAATTTATTGATATAAATCAAAGTTGTAGTATTGGGGATTATAGGTTGAAAAAAATGAAATGTCATAATCATCAAAGCAGCGATTCCCCTGACACCATCTAACTCCTTGTAATATTTTATTTTCATTTGTGATGTGTTTTCATTTAATGTAAAAATAATAGAGTTTTTTTAATAAAATCACTAATTTTAAAATCATTTATTGAAATATATACAACAAAGGTGTGCTTTAGTTATCATTGAGTAAACTAAGTGTTAAATAATCTAAGTAAGGTTGCATGAAAAAATGCTTTTTATTATTTGCTTTCATTTGTTTAGTCAATTACATTGTTGTGGCAAAACAGAACCGAATGGTGTTTGCGCATTACATGGTTTGTTTCGCTTCTTATGATAATGGTACTGTTGATGGATATAAAAAGGACATACAAGATGCTCAAAGGATGGGAATTGATGGCTTTGCACTTAACTGCGGCAGTTGGGATGCTAATTATAAGATGCATGTTGTCAATCTGTTTAAAGCAGCCCAGGAGTTGAATTCCGGGTTTAAATTATTTTTTTCAGTCGACAGATGTTGTGGTATTACCAACGATCAGATAGAAGACATGGTTGAAACGTATGGTGACTCTCCGGTATACTATAAATATAACAATAGGCCGTTTGTATCGGCCTGGGCAGCCGGAACTTCCTTTAAAGTTATTATTCCGGCTTTGAAGCAAAAAGGGTTTAATATTTACTTTGTGCCGTTCCTATATGCATTAAATTTCGGAAAACATGCTGTCGAAATTCCTGACTATGATCTGATAGTTGATAATTATAATGAATATTGGAAAAATTATATTGACGGGTATTTTTATTTTGGCGCAGTGGGTTTACCCATAAAGGATATCAGATTGTCGAACATTGACGTGGCGGAGTCATTTGCCAAGGTACTACACAGTAACGGTTTAACATATATGTCATTTGTATCACCGGAATACTGGGGAGACAGGCAATACGGAGCCAGACGCTACTACGAATACAACGGCGGCGAAGGCATAATAGCACAATGGGAGTCTATTATAAGCGATCAGCTCCCTGAATGGGTAGAACTTACAACTTGGAACGATTGGACAGAAGGTTCATACTTTAGCCCCATTGATAATATAGAAGATTATGTAGTTCCCCTTAAGCAGCTTCACCCCGAAAAGGGCTTCTATAAATCGCATAAAGGATACGGCGAACTATCTAAATACTATATTCAATGGTATAAAACCGGTAGTAAGCCCGCAATTCACAAAGATGAAATTTTTTATTTTTATCGTACACAGTCTAAGGATGCAATTACTAACGATCCGGTAGGAAGGGTAGCAGGTAGGGCAGGGGATGTCGAGGACGTCGTCTATATAACTTCTTTTTTAACTGCACCGGCACAGCTTATTGTTAAATCAGGAAATGTAACACAAAATTTCAACCTTCAAAAAGGAATAAACAACACCAGGGTACCATTCCAACCGGGGAAACAGTATTTCAAAGTTTTGCGGAACAATAAGATAGTTATTAACCAACAAGGACAAGATATTGAAAGTTCACCTGCAAGCTATAATTTTAATGTATATAGCGGATATGCCATTTCTGAAAAATGAAATAATCCGCTGTGTGCCTGAGGACGGCCGTCGAAAACAGGGGAAAATGAGTACATAACAATTTCTCTTCCACATATTCTGTCCAGGGTAGTACTATACCCGCCTACAAATTCACCCAAATAATACTATAACGCTGCAAGGCTGAATACAAATAAACCAGCCGCTACGCCATAAAGCAAACCCCTGAAATAGGGTATTGACAAGCCCCGCATAATGCAAAAAGGGAATGCCAATCCCGTAAAATGTAACGCGATGGAACCTGTAAATGCTGATAATTCGTTAAAAGACAAAAAAGTCGATTTTACTTAAACTCAATTATTTTTGCTGATTTTCTAAAAATACTTAGTTATTTTGCTAAAAGTACCTATAAAAAAAGTTTTTGTTAAAGTTTTTGTAAATCAATAATAATTTGTAATTTAGGTGCCATCTACTAAATTACACAATATGAATGCACAGGATACGATAAAGATACTGGGAATTCACTTTCATAACGGGTCGGTCGAGGATGTGATATTTAAAATAAAAACAGGGGGTTTATTGACCGTGCCCGCTGCGCCTGGCCTGGTTAACATAAAAAAAGACCCAATTTATTATAAAGCTTTGCAATCCTCAAGCTATGTAATAGCCGACAGCGGCTATATGGCCTTGATTTGGAATTTAATGTATAAAAAGAAAGTTAACAGGATCTCGGGCCTTAAATTTTTAATTGCATTTTTAAATGACCTCGAAGTACAGCAACACGAAAATATATTGCTGGTTGACCCGAGGCCTGCCGAGGCTGTTGCTAATTTAAACTATTTGAATAATAACGGTTTTAAGCTGGATAGCGGTTCATCATACGTGGCGCCTTTATATAGTAAAGGCCATGTTGAAGATGAGGAACTTCTCCGTTTAATTGAGGAAAGGAAACCCAGGTTTGTCATTATAAATTTAGCCGGTGGGGTGCAGGAGAAGTTGGGCGCTTATCTTAATAGTAATTTGAGTTATAAACCAGGGATTATTTGCACCGGTGCTGCTATCGCTTTTTTAACCGGTTACCAGGCCGATATACCAAACTGGGCCGACAGGCTTTATTTAGGATGGCTTTGCCGCTGTATTGAAAAACCTGATTTGTACATCCCAAGGTATTTGAGTTCATTCAGCCTTTTGGGCTTAATGCTGCGTCACAGGGCCAATGCCGCAGCTTAGCTTATTGTTTCGGTTTGGTGAGGTCTTTGCAGGCTAAAATCAATAGAGATACCTCACATTACCCGTGGTTTGTTTGGCGATTATAAAAAATGTGAACGAATAGTTTTGTGATCGGCATCTTGTAAAATAGTGACTGAAACTACTTAGTTATTATTAGGGACCTAAACGTTCAATGTTTTGACATATTTCTTTTGAGTGTCATGTGGTCACACAACTGCATAAGGGCAATTTCAATCCTTCTGAAATTTAATTGAATTGCGAATGGTGGTGACAATCGGATATTTATTCGTGAATTATGGATTTAACATATAATTTGAGGTAATTTATGGAAGATAATGTACTTTAAATGGTAGAAAACTGGATATTTTCACCTGTTTTAGTCTTAAAAATGGTAGTTAAATGGAAGTAAATGGTAGTTAAATAGTAGTAAATGATAGTTTCAAAAAGAAAAATTTCGATAAAAAATGCAGTGTTTTTAATTTTAACGCCGGAATCTGGTCTTTTAAAAAAACGACATCGGCAATACCGGAAATAACACACAGCAAACTGTGTTAAAACGCGGCGCAAAAAGATCCGTACTGAGAAAATGCAATGCTGAAATCAAACAATCGAAATAACTTTTTGTAACTAAAGGAAATTTATTCTAAATTTTATGTGGATAGCTTAATAAATTTGCATAAATTGGGACATTAAATTATTAATTTCATCTTTATTTGATGAATATATGTTTTTATAATTTCATTGAAGGTAATAGATCAGAGGCTTTTGGAATCATTGAAAGAATTACAAATAAAGTAAAATTGCCTAAGTAGTAGGATTCTTTATTCCAAAGCAATCGATAAATTATTGTCTTTATAGCAGTAGTTCATTAATCGAAAGATAACGCTGTAAGTTTTATTTTAGTAACTCAGTTTAATTAAAATATTAATGGTTAATCGCTATACTACTTTTTTTAGGGCAATCAACCTGACTTTTGATTACTTTGTTTTGAACCTAAGTATATTTATGACATTCAGTATATTGAATGAGAGGCCTGAGTTATGGCTAAGTAATCAAAAATATATGAAGGTAATTTTAATCTTAAACCTTACATGGCTCCTCGCTGCTAACATAACCGGTTTATATGAACATGTTATGGAAAAGGATTCGATCAAAACATTCCTAAACGTAATAAAAACCTATCTTTTGTATATCGGGTTAATATGTACCGTTAATATTATGGTTGGTACTAAAGATTATTTTGTTACCCGTGGATATATATTTTACTCATCTGTTTTATTGGGCTTTTTTCTCTGGACATGGAAACTGCTTTTTTTAAGTATTCGCAAAAATAACCGGACCGCGTTATTCAACGCCAGGAAAGTTGTAATTGTAGGGTATGGAAGAACTGGTAGTGACCTTCATGATTTTTTTGATAATGACACATCAAACGAATATGAATTATTGGGTTTTTTTGAGGATAATCCCAAAATTGTTCCTAATAAAGGGATGTATTTAGGTTCCACAGCTGATTGTTTAAATTACATAAAGACTAATGAGATCGATGAAATTTTTTGCACGCTGAGAACATCGGAATCTGATAAAATTGAACGTCTGTTAATTGATTCAGATAAACACCTCATTCGATTCAGATTTGTACCTGAATTTTATAATATGGGTATAAAACCATTGCTATATCAAAGTTTTGGCCACATCCCGGTAATATCTGTAAGGCCGGAACCCCAGGAAAATTTACTTAGCCGTTTTTTTTTAAACGCATATTTGATATTGTGTTTTCATTGTTTATCATTCTGTTTCTGTTCAGCTGGGTTTTTCCATTATTGGCTATTTTGATAAAAATGGAATCAAAAGGCCCTGTGTTCTTTAAGCAATTGAGATCAGGGAGGAACAACAGGGCTTTCATGTGTTATAAATTCCGAAGTATGAAAGTAAATGATGAGTCGGATGAAAAGCAGGCTACACAAAATGACCATCGTATCACCAAAATCGGGGCCTTTATGCGACGGACCAGCATTGACGAATTACCACAGTTTTTTAATGTTTTAATAGGTAATATGTCCACAGTAGGGCCAAGGCCTCATATGATAAATCATACTAAACAATATGCGCGGCTGATTGACAGGTATATGGTACGGCATTTTTTAAAACCTGGCATTACCGGTTGGGCCCAAATTCAAGGCCTTCGCGGTGAAACGCGCTCTACTGAGGCGATGCAAATGCGCGTAGAAGCAGATGTATGGTACCTGGAAAACTGGTCTTTCCTGCTTGATCTTAAAATTATTTTTTTAACCATTTGGAATAGTATAAAAGGGGATACAAACGCCTTTTAAAATTACGGATAGCCTCAAAATCACTAAAACTCCAACTTAACCGTTTCAATACCTTCCCGTTCAAAAGTTACATTAACAGATCGCTCATACTTAGGCCGTGTGCGATGCGCAACATTGGCAGGAATAGTGATTAACTGACCGGGTGTAAGTTCAACCGCCTGGTCTTCCAGGTCGATACATAATATCCCCTCCATTACCAGGAAAGTTTCATCGGAATTAGGGTGATAATGCCAGTAAAAAGGTTCTGTCATTACGCTTAGCCTTACTGCGTGGTCGTTTACAATGGAAAGCGGGATGTTTTTGTAACTGTCCACTCCATTGGTTTCTTGTTTAATATCAATCGGTATCAGTACAGGCAGTTCCATAAGCAATAATTTGGATATAAAAGTTAGCGTGTGTTATTTGGCCATTTTTTAACAATATGTAACAAGCCAAAACTCAGGCGTGGTTTTTTTTGTGCTCAATCGACCAATATCCATCACCCTCAACAAAAAAGCAAATGATCGCCAGCAGTACAAACAAGGATAGCCAAAATTCGGAATAGGGTTTGAAAATATTCCCCCGCAAACTAACCAGGAATACAGCGCCCAACAGCACTGGCAAATTCAAAAGGCAGAACAGACGGGTGCGTGTGCCTAAAGCGATATAAATGCCACCTATAAAATGAAGGGCAATAATGAGATAGGTTAATAGCGTTAAAAAAACTGAAGTGCCGATCTGATCTGTTAACCCGGTTTCTCTCAAAAAATCCGCCAGGGCGTTAAGGTTTAATATAAATTCTATGCTTTTCCAAATGAGCACTAATCCAAGGGCAATCCTGAAAATATCTAACCATTTTGGGTGATGGTGATCACCCCAGTCCTGAATTTTTTCGAGCGTTTTCATAAGACATATAATTTGATATACTAATATAACAAAGTTATTGTCGATTGTGATACTAAAAATATAACATTTAAAAACCTAAACGGGGCAATGCTTAATTGAGTTAAAAATTTGTAAATCTAAATGCAATGCCGGGCGTTTGATCTGTCTTTTACTATAAAAAAGAAGGGCTGGTACTGAGTTTGTATTAGCTTATCAGGTTCAAGCGTTGCCTGTCGGCGTAATCGTCCGCCCTTACTTCATCCCGCCAAATCCACCCCATTTGCATCAGTGGTAAGCACTTCGCTCATATGATCAAAAAACGGACGCATCTTTTTAAATACATCATTCACCTGTAGTAAAAAGCCCGGATCTAATACTTCGTCGTCACTAAAGGGGCATTTAAGCATAAATTGTTTATAGCGTAAAAGGTCAATGGCTGGGTGTTCTTTTGCATAACCTTTGGGCGCCGAGCTAAGTTTTTCGCCGTACATATCGCCAAAGGTTTCAAATATGGTTTCGTCCCCAAGTAAATTTCTCCAGCCCCGGCTGTTAGTATCAATATCTTCCCGTATCCTTTTTAGGTCGTTTGGCTCCGGACCCCAAAAACCACCCACAACACCTGAATTACCCGGTTCTATGCGGAAATAATATCCTCCCCGTAGCTTTTTTGTCGCCCTTTTGAATGAGCCGCTCCAATGGGTATTATAAGGTGTTTTATCTTTGGCAAAACGCACATCTTTATATATCCTGTACACGCTTTTTTTCCCCGATGCCGTTTCAATATTATCATGTTTATTCATTTCAACCAGCAGGGCATCCGCAAAGGCGATAATATTGTCGCGGGCTTCGATATAGCTGCCCTTATGGTCGCCAAACCACTCCCGGTTATTGTTGTGAGAAAGTTCAGTTAAAAAATTAAGAGAATCCTTTTGTACGGTAGCTGTTGCCATAATGCCGGTGAATTGAATACCAAACTTAAAAGTATTTAAATAAACAGCTAAATATTTTGGAATAATGTCATGTCATCAATGAATTGAAACTTGACCTTTAGTTTAAAAAGCGGCAATTGCCGGTGATGGAATAAAACTTATTGCTATAGTAATTATCCCGGTTGCGAAGGGTAGCCACGTTGCAAAATTTATTTTTTGCGCTTGAACAGGTTGAGACGTTTTAAAAGCATCACGTCCAGGCAGGGTCCTGCCTGTTATCAAAAATATATAAAAGAATGATCTTTGTTTCCGTTACTTCATAAACTAATGAAGACTGACGGGAAATGATAGCCCTTCGGTACCGGGTATCCAAAGGAATAGCCTGGTATAGATTTGGGTTTGTAATAATTTTTTTAACAATACCATCAATCCGGTCTAATAGTTTTTCGGCAGTTGAGGTACCAAACGCCAGTTCTACATTATTAATGAGTAGGGCTAAGGTAATCTTATAGGTTTCAGTATAAACAACCTCGGTGACCATTACCTGCCTAAAATTTCGCGGTGGCTGGTATAGGCGGTCATTTTGCCATTTTCTTTGTCATTCTCGGCCTTGTGTAGTAGTGCGAGTTCCCTGTCACTTATTTTTTCTATCTTATCTTGTGCCAGGTAGTCTATATCCATCGCTTCTAAAATGGTTTTTAGCGCAGTCCATTTTTTCTTGCTGTTTATATTTAATACTACTTGTGTCATAGCGCTGATTAGATAGTTTCCGTTAAACTGATTAAAACAAATTTAGCATAAATTGGCTTGACATGCAAGCTAATCATCTGGAAACATATACCTGCACATTTTTCAGGGGCGAACCGATACTGTTGGTGTTCCCTTTAGGTTGGGCCACGAAGTTGGAAGCATTAAATTTTCTGAATAATTAATTCATTTGAACCGTCTTCCAGGCCACCATATTCATCCAGGTTAATATACTTGTTTAAGGGCACCGTTTCTTGAGCCAATGTTAACATTTGGACAGCAAGAGAAATTAAACCTTCTTTATTTGCTAATATTGCTATACTATTGCCGTTGTTGACTACCGTGATTTCAAAACCATCCTCCCAATGGTATTGAAAACCCTTAGTCTTATCGTAATCAGGGATTTCTAATTTTATTTCCATATTTTTATTTATCGCCATCCGCCAGTTCAAGCGTCCTCCGCTTGAACTTAAAAAGATTTAAGTATCCCACACTTAAATTATCATTCAAATATAAAGGTTAGCAACATCCCTCTCAAAAACAAAACCCCCTCTTCTCCGCATACTCCGCAATCCTTTCCCCTGCAGCGGCATCCAGCAATATCTCACAATTCGGATGCAGCTGCACTACCGATGCTGGTATATCCGTTGTTACCGGGCCGAGTATTGCTTGTTCAATAATACCGGCTTTGTGGGCGCCTTTGGCAATTAATATCAGTTTGCGCGTATGCATTATGTTTTTTATGCCGCGGGTAAGG
This sequence comes from Bacteroidota bacterium, assembly GCA_013288235.1. GTDB lineage: Bacteria > Bacteroidota > Bacteroidia > Sphingobacteriales > Sphingobacteriaceae > Mucilaginibacter. The sequence continues at coordinate 9,019 of JABDCF010000035.1, forward strand.
CCGCCTAATATAGTTCCGGCGGGTACCTGTGTTTCGCGCCGTACGCGGGCCTCAAAATCTGGATCCATTGGGGACACCCATGTTTCGCTTTCAAACGGCGTGCCGGGCTGGTTGATGCCGATATGGCCGTTGCTGCCTATGCCAAGCATTTGCAGGTCGGGGCCGCCGCGTTCGGCAAGGCGTTTTTCAAAAAGCAGGCTTTCGGCCTCAAAATCATCCGACAGGGTAGGGGGCATAATAAAATTTTCTTCAGGTATGCCTAATGGCCCAGCTATTTGGTTCAATATCATGGTATAGCAACTGCCTGCGTATTCGCGGGGCAGGTTGGTGAGTTCGTCTACATTAAAAAGGGTAATACCCGAAACATCGAAAGGATATTTTGCATGGACCTCAGACACTATCCTGTGCATGCCCATGGTGGTTTGACCAGTTGAAAGGCCTATTACCGCCTTTGGCTTTTCCAGCATTTGTGCAATAATGCGCCAGGCGGCGGTTCTATCAAATTCTTCTTCGGTTTTTGTTATAGTGATCTTCATTTTTTGATGCTTATAGTTCTTTTAATTGCTCGGCAAAAAACAAGCCCAATGCTTCGGCGGCATTAATTTCGTCTTCACCCTCAATTATTATAGTGATGGTTTCGCCGCCCTTTATGGTCATCGAAAGCAGGTTGATCATGCTGTTGAGCCGGGTTATTTTTTCGCCTTTTTGGATGCTTATTACCGATATAAAGTTCTTTACCAACCTTATCAATGCAGTTGCCGGCCGTGCGTGCAGTCCTTGCGGGGATGTTATTGTATATTCTTTTGTTATCATACAAATTGTGCTTTTAAATAAGCCGTAATTTCATCGGAGCTGTCCATTGTCATTACCGCTCGGTAGACCTGTTTTGCATCGGCTTCGCTATGGTTAATAATAGTGTTTTTTATGGTTGGGATAGATGAGGCGCTCATCGAAAACTCTTCCAAACCCATTCCAAGCAATAGTAAGGCGGCCAACGGGTCACCTGCCATTTCGCCGCACATGCCCACGTGGATATGATGTTTGCGCCCCTGTTCAAGTATATTGTTTATTAACCGCAACACGCCAGGATTAAACGGATCGTAAAGATGTGTTATTTTTTCGTTCATGCGGTCAACTGCCAGGGTATACTGGCAAAGGTCATTGGTGCCGATGCTGAAAAAATCAACTTCTTTGGCCAGGATGTCGGCTGTTACCGCTGCCGATGGTATCTCTATCATGATACCTACCTTCATATTTGCTTTAAAAGGAATGTTTTCGGCTAACAATTCTTCTTTTGCTTTTTCAAGGATGTTTTTCGCAGCCCTTACCTCCTGTATGTTGGAGATCATTGGAAACATGATGAGCAGGTCGCCGAATACGCCTGCTCTTAATATGGCCTTAAGCTGGGTAATAAATAAATCTGTTTGGTCAAGACAAATCCTTATAGCGCGATAGCCCAAAAACGGGTTAAGCTCGGCCGGGATGTTGAAGTAGGGGAGTTGCTTATCACCGCCAATATCTATCGTCCGTACAATTACCGGTTTGCCTTTTGATTGCAGCGCTGCCTGTTTATAGAATTTAAATTGCTCATCTTCTGTCGGGAATGAAGTCCTATCCATAAATAACAATTCTGTCCTGAAGAGGCCAATGCCTTCGCCGCCGTTTTCATGTACGTCATCCATATCGGCCGCGCCTGATATATTGGCTGATAGCATTACTTTTTTACCGTCGGTAGTGATGGCTGGTCTGTTTTTTAAAGCTTTTAGTTTTTCCGACTGCTGTTTTTGGATTTCACTTTTTAAACGGAATTCATTGATGGTTTCTTCAGCAGGATCGATATACAAAAGGCCGCTTGTCCCGTCCAAAATAATAACATCATCGTTTTGAATGGTTGATAGGCTATCGCCACAACCTACAACCGCAGGAATTCCCTTTGCCTTTGCTATAATTGCCGCATGGCTGGTTTTGCTGCCCGTCCTTGTTGCAAAACCGTTTACATGCTTAATATCCATCGTTATAGTGTCCGATGGGCTCAGGTCATCAGCTATAATAATGCTATCCGGTTTAAAACGTGCTGTATTTGTTTTTGTGTTATTCAGATGCTTAAGGATGCGGCTTCCGATGTCTTTTATATCGGCAGTGCGTGCGCGCATATACTCATCGTCCATGCTTTCAAATACCTCTACTACATTGGCAATTACTTCAATTACGGCATCATTAGCTGTTTTTCTTTCTGATTGAATTTTTTCAATTACATCCTCGGCTATTTGCGGGTCGCTGATGAGTTCAATTTGTGTTTCAAGAATTTCAAAGTCTGTACCAGCTAATGACAATTTAATAACTTCCAATTCATTTACCGCAACTTCAATGGCGTTATTGAAAGCGGCAACGTTAGCAATTACTTCATTCTCACCCTTTAATAATATTCCAGAGACAGCAACTTCGGCCTTTTTAATCACAAAAGCTTTACCTATGGCTATGCCGGGCGAAACGCCTGTTCCGTTTATCTTTTCCATTCTATGCAAACACATGTATCATACTGCCAATAAAACCAAGGGCGAGTAAGCCTAATAGTAAATAAGTGGTTTTAACATTCTTTTTCACAAAAAAATACACCAGGAAGGTTAAGCCCAGCGGTATAATAGAAGGAACGATCTGGTCTAACACACTTTGTAAAGTTATTGCTGATTTAGCTGAGCCGAAAGCAATTGGCGTATTTATAGCAATAAGCGTTGCAGGCATAGCGCCAACTACCATCAGCCCCAAAATGGATGCGCCTTTTGTGAGCCTGTCCATCACATTGTTTTTAGCCAGGTTTTGCAGAAATTTTGTCCCTGCATTATAGCCGATAAAGGTTAAGTTATACCGCAGCAGCAGGTGCGGCACATTAAATATCAGTATAAAAAGTACCGGCCCCATCAAATTGCCCTTAATGGCCAGCGAGGTGCCGACACCGGCGGCGATAACTTTAAACGTACCCCAAAACAACGAATCAAACACCCCGGCAAGCGGCCCCATTAACCCAAGTTTAACCGAGTTGATAGACTCTTCATCAAAATCAGCATCCACACTGTTTTGCTCCTCCATTGCGGTAGTGATCCCCAAAATAAGCGTCGAGCCATAAGGACTGGTATTAAAAAATGTTAAATGTCTTTTCAGCGCAGCTGCCATTGTTGTTTTGGTAGTGTATAGCTTTTTTAAAATTGGGATAATGGCAAAGGCGAAGCCGGTATTTTGCCAGGTCTCAAAATTAAAATTGGCTTCCAATACGAGCGATCTTAAAAAGACATTCCTGATATCCTTTTTGCCTAATTTTAAAGCCGGTTTGGTTTCTGTGGCGGGCATTTCCTGTTCAAAGTCGTCATCATCATCTATAGTTTCTTTGGGTGTAACCTGTGTTACAATAAGCGCAATAATAACACCCAGGCCACCGATGGCTATAACGGGCAGTTTTAAATAAGCCGCCAGCATAAAGCCAAGGAAAAAATAAGGCGCTACCTTTTTGTTAAACATCAGGTTCATTAGCAATGCGAAGCCGAGCGCAGGCAGCATATTACCGGCGATTTGCAGGCCCGATTGCACCCATTTTGGTATCATATCCAAAAAGCCTTTCATGGCTGTCGCGCCCAATTGTAAGGTCATGAAAATGACAAGGCCCATTAGCAAAGGCCTTAATAAACCCGAAAGGATATGCAACCGCTGAATGCTTTTATAATCGCCATCGGCAGCGTATTTTTCAAATTTTTTGTTAAGCATTGCCCGTAATACAAACAGTCCGCTGATCACCATTTCGGCCAGTATGGAAACCGGCACAGCAATTGCCAGCGCAATGGCAGGCCCTTTGCCCGATATAATGGCGAAAGCCGTACCCAAAACACCGCCGGTTACCACATCGGGCGGAATAGCCGCGCCAACCTTTATGTTACCCATAAATATCAGTTCGAGCGTGGCGCCTATCATCACCCCCCTGGGTCAAATCGCCAAGCACAAGCCCTACCAATGGGCCTAATACCAGCGGACGGCTTAAAAGGGTAGTGCCCAAAAAATCTTCGGAGTGGCCGAAGAAAGCTATTAAGGCTATGAGGATGTAAGATAGTAGCACTTATGGTTTATATTTTAGATTGATACTTATGTTTATTACCCATTATAAGTTTTTCCCCTCTTTCCACCGCAGGTGAAGAGAGGGGCGACCAGCGAAGCGTAGTCGGGGTGAGTAAACTGTGCGCCATGCATTTACGTTAATGCATTAGCGTTAACACCGCTCGCATATTTACTCACCCGGTCGTTGCTTCGCTCGACCACCCTCTCTTCGGCGGGCCGAAAAGAGGGTGGAAAAAGATATTGAAAATTTCATCCTTCAAATTAATGCCCATTGCCCTATCGGGGCAAAAGGTCGGTAGAACATATACATAAGCAAATTACCGTGCCTTTAGGTACGGAACTGTGCGAAGTTGCATACCTACGGCATGCTATTCTATTTTTTCTCTATTTTTCTACCGACCTGTTATCCTACGGGACATTTTTTTATTTGATGAACTCAAATCAACCCCTCCACCGTTTGCCTGCTATCTGTGGGCACCTGCCTTATTTCCAATTCTATCCTATTGCCCAACAATTCCTTTATAATGACTATATCATCATCATTAACTGCAATGGCCTTTGAAATTAGTTTTGCGCCTTCTTTCGTCCTTAAACCACCAAAATTTATCGATTTAATTTCAGCAACAGCCTCAGCCATCGCTAAAGCATCTTTGACGCTATTTATTAGCAGTAGCACCTTCAGGTTTTTGCTTTTCTCATCGTTTAAAAAAGTTGCAGCATCGGCTAACGATTTTATCAGCAGTTTTGTACCCGCGGGCTTCGCCAGGCCGATGGTCATTTTCATAAATTCATCTTTTGCCACTTTATCGTTGGCTATTAAAATACAGTCGGCGCCTAATGCTGGCAGCCATGTAAAGGCAACCTGGCCGTGCAATAACCTGTCGTCAATCCTGGTTAGTTTAATCATTATCGTTTGCCTGCGTTGTTATTAATTTGTTTACGTAAACCATTTGTTGTTTCGCGTTTTCAATGGCCGAAGTAATTACGCCCTCTATAGGATCGCTTGCGTCAGCCATTAATATTTCAATAACCAGCGGCAAATTAAACCCCGAAACTATGTGTACTTTTGGTCTTAAAGCATGCTGCAACAGCATATTGGTTACGCTACCGCCCAATATATCAGCAAAAACAACAAGCTCATCATTATTGCCAACCCGCGCCATCACATCATTTATTTCGGCTTCTATGGACTTGTTTTCATCAACATAAGCCTGTATTAAAAACACATTGTCCATAGCGCCGATAATTATATCGAGGGACGATTTTATCCCTGCGGCGAACGTTCCATGTGTTGCAATCAGGAATTTTCTTGTGCTATCGCTTTTCTCCATCAGTATTAATAGTGGCATTAAAAAGGTAAATTGGTTTGTGGCCTCCTGGTTAAGCTGTGGGCGCCATACAGGGTTACAATATATGAATTTTTATGTTTTACAGCAGGCATTGCTTAAAATGACCGGAACAAGTAGTTTGGCCGCTGTAACAGCAAATTCGTTAGTTATTAACCCCGTGTTGATAACTAACATCCCGAAGTAAAGGCTAATATTTATAATTTCAAAAAATTAAAATACCTGTGTACACTGATGAGATCTTTGGAGGAGTTAAATAAAGAGGCAAGTGAGATCCATCTTCAGATCAGGAAATTGGTACTCAATAAAGATTGCTTCAAAGAGGGCCTCTCCGAAAAAATTGCTGTTGTTGCCACCATCACTACCTTGCGCGAACAACTGTTAAAAATCCAGCGGGAAATATGGGAACGAAGCCCTGATGTTTAGTCCCAAGCCTTAAGTCAAAAACGAATACGAAATCCGACTTAAGACTTTTGGCTAAAGACTTTCGACTTGAGACTAATGCCCAAGCCTTTCCCTGTCCGCCGTGTTTTGCGCGCGTGATTCAGCGATATCATATTCCAGTTCAGGGTCAATGTTTGCTTCTTCAACCTTTTTTGCCTTTTCCATAAGTTCTTCGTGATGATCCTGTAGCCATTGAAGCTGTTTTTTGCCATATGAAAAGCGTGTAAACAATACAAATAACACCGGAACGATGAAAATAGATATAGTTGACGAGGCGATCATTCCACCCAACACGGCAATACCAATGGTATTCCTGGACTCTGCGCCGGCACCCGTGGCAAATACCAGCGGCAACACACCGAAGATGAAGGACATGGACGTCATGATGATTGGCCTGAAACGCAGGCGTACCGCTTCGATGGTCGATTGTAACAGCGGCTCGCCGCGGTCAACGCGCAACTTGGCGAATTCAACAATCAGGATAGCGTTTTTAGCCGACAGGCCGATTAGGGTGATGAGGCCGATTTGGGCGTATACGTTGTTGGTGATGGTTGGAGCTGTCCATAAAGCTACTATCGCCCCGAAGGCGCTGATGGGCACTGCCAACAGCACGGAGAAAGGTACCGACCAGCTTTCGTATAACGCCGCCAGGAAAAGGAACACAAAAATGATGGAGAACATGAAAATATAGATAGTAATGTTCCCCGCCTTGATCTCTTCATAGCTAAGGCCCGAAAATTCGTAGGTGTAACCGCGCGGCAACGCTTTGGCCGCAATTTCCTTAAGCGCATCCAATGACTGGCCGCTGCTGTATCCTGGTGGAATAGAGCCGTCCACTTCTGCCGAACGGAATATATTAAAGTGCGATATGGACGTTGCCGTTGCATCTGCCTTGTAAGTTACCAGCGTACTCAATGGCAGCATGTTACCGGCCTGGTTGCGCACATAATATTTGTTGATATTGCCTATTAGCGCCCGATAAGCAGTGTCGGCTTCAATAACGGCATGATAAGTACGGTTGTATAAAGTAAAATTATTTACAAATAAACTACCCATAAAGGCCTGCATAGTGGAAAATACGTCGGATATGTTTACGCCAAGTTTTTCGCATTTTTCGCGGTCGACTGTAACGGTGAAGCTTGGGGTGTGGGCTGTGAACGAACTAAATGCCGTTGAAGTAGCCGGGTTCTTTTTGGCGGCAGCGACAAATTTTTGGACACTTTTTTCAAATGCGTGGATGTCATCCGTCGAGTTTCCCTGTTCTATTTGTATTGAAAAACCTGCCGCGATCCCGATGCCCCTTATCGCCGGCGGCTGAATGGCTACTACCGTAGCATTTTTTATACCTGCTTTCGCTACCCGCTTTTTAATATTGTCCATAATGCCCTGCACCCTGGTCTGCGGGGTAGTCCGCTCATCCCAGGGGGTTAACATACAAAACATGGTGCCGCTGTTATTACCGCCGCCACCAAGTATATTAAAACCCGAAGAACCCACAAAGTGCAATATGCCCGGCGTTGAGCCCACTATCTTCATAAGCTTTGCCAGTACATTGTTGGATGCTGTGGTTGAGGAAGCATCGGGCATGGTATAGGTTACAAATAGCCGCCCGCCATCTTCCGAAGGCACAAAGCCCGAGGGTTTGCCTTTAAATAACATCCAGGCGCCTACACAAATGCAAACCAGCAAGATGACAATATACTTCGCATTTTTTATACTTCGCCTAACGCCATTAGCGTATCTGCCATTGAGCTTATCGAATATGCGGTTAAACCGGTCAAAGAAAATGCGGTCAAACCAGCCAAAAAACCTGCCATGCCAGGTCTTGTTGTCTGAACCGTGGTGCGAGGGCTTCAGTAAAAGCGTACAGAGGGCCGGCGTTAACGATAGCGCAATAAAGGCCGAAAAAATTACAGATATAGCTATGGTGATGGCAAATTGCTGGTAAAGCCGACCAACAATGCCGGGAATAAACCCAACCGGAACGAATACAGAAGCCAGGATAAGCGCGATGGCAATCACCGGCGCCGATATTTCCTTCATCGCCTGGTAAGTTGCTTCTTTTGGCGACATGTGCTGTTCATCGATATAATGCTGTACGGCCTCTACTACAATGATGGCATCGTCAACAACTATCCCTATAGCCAGCACGAACCCAAACATGGTTAGCGTATTTATGGTGAACCCTAAGGGGATGAAAAAACAAAAAGTCGACAAAATGGATACCGGTATGGCCAATATGGGTATGACAGTAGAGCGCCAGTTTTGCAGGAACAGAAATACAACTAAAGCAACCAATATGAGTGCCTTTATCAGTGTGCCGATAACCTCCTGCATAGACACCTTGATGATAGTAACCGATTCAAAGGGAACAACATATTGAACATCCGGCGGGAATGACTTTTTTAGTTCTGCGAGTTTCGCGTAAACATTATCGGCGGTTTGCAGGGCATTGCTTCCCGGTGATTGGTAGATCATCAGCAGAGAACAACGGTTACCATCCACAAAAGAACCGCCAGAGTAAGTGAATTTGGCGAGTTCAACGCGGCCAATGTCTTTCACATAGATCATTTTATCCGTCCCGGGAACGTTTTTTACGATCAGTTTTTCATATTCCGCGGGTTTGCTGAGCATGCTGTTCACCAATATGCCGGTTTCAAAGGCTTGTTTCGGGTTTTGGGGCGGTGCACCTACCGATCCGGCAGCAACGTAAACGTTTTGACCGCTAAGCGCAGTAGTTACATCTGATGGCATCAGGTTATATGATGCCATTTTATCAGGATTTAGCCATATCCGCATAGCGAATTGGTCAGTACGCGCTTGCACATCGCCCACCCCCGGCACGCGTAACATAGCATCTTCAATAAATGTATTGGTGTAATTATCAAGGAAGGTAATGTTATGCGTCTTTTTTGGCGAGTAAATGGCTACCAGCATCAATTGGTCGGGATTGCTGGCACGCACGGTCGCGCCCAGTTTACTCACAACGGCAGGTAGAAGAGGGGCTGCAATGCCCACACGGTTTTGCACGTTAAGCGCAGCGATCTGCGGATTGGTTCCAATATCAAAGGTTACCCGCAAGCTCATGCTGCCGCTATTGCTGCTGGTACTCTGCATGTATTCCATGCCAGGCGTACCGTTTACCTGCTCCTCAATAGGGATAGCAGTGGTTTGCTCCACCGTTTGCGCATCAGCGCCGGTATAGCTGGCATTAACCCCTACGCTGGGGGGCGAAATATTAGGATACTGGTCAACGGCAAGGTTGAAAATGCATATCACCCCTGATATCATCAAAACAAGGGAAATAACGATAGCGGTTACCGGCCGTTTTATAAAAGTATTGGCAATCATTTTTTTTTTAAGTCTAAAGTCCTGAGTCTAAAGTCCTGAGTCTAAAGTCTAAAGTCAAAATGTTAAGTCAGCAATTTTAATTATTCTACTCTACTCCTGACTTAAGACTTTCGACTTGAGACTTAGGACTTACTCAAGTCACGTGATTTCTGCAATTCAAATTCCAGTTCCGGGTCGATATTCTGCGCTTCAACTTTTTTCGCTTTTTCCATCAGTTCTTTGTGATGTGCCTTCAGGTATTCCAATTTTTCCTTACCATAAGCTGCGCGGGTTATTATTACAAAGAGTACTGGTACCACGAAGATGGCTATGGTAGAAGCCGCAGTCATACCTCCCAGTACCGTCAGGCCTATTGTACGCCGGGCCACTGCACCCGCACCTGTTGCAAAAACAAGCGGCATCACCCCAAGGATAAAGGCCAACGATGTCATGATGATCGGGCGCAAACGAAGGCTTACGGCTTCAAGCGTTGAATCAAGCAGGTCTTCACCGCGATCTACGCGCACCTTGGCAAACTCAACGATAAGGATCGCGTTTTTTGCTGCCAGGCCTATCAGTGTGATCAAACCGATCTGCGCATAAACGTTGTCGGTAAGGGAAGGGACAAACACCAATGCTAAAATGGCCCCGAAAGCACCTATCGGCACCGCAAGCAGTACCGAAAACGGAACTGACCAACTTTCGTAAAGCGCAGCCAGGAACAGGAATACGAAAGTAATGGAGAACGCAAATATATACATGGTTACCGAACCTGCTTTCAATTCCTCGTAGCTCAATCCCGAAAATTCATAGGTATAGCCCTGTGGCAGTTGTTTGTTAGCCAATGTGGTTAACGCGGCGAGTGCATCGGTAGAGCTTACACCCGGCGGCGATGATCCATCTATCTCCGCGGAGCGGAAAATATTAAAATGCGAGATCAGCGGGGCAGCTTCAACAGGCTTAAAGCTGATGACGGCGCCCAAAGGCACCATTTTATTATTGGAATTGCGCACGTAGTACTTTTCCATATCAGTTATCAGCGCCCTATAAACAGTATCGGCCTGAACCACTACGTGGAACGTGCGGTTATATGTGGTGAAATCATTGATATACAAACTGCCCGTAAAGGCCTGGATAGTGGTAAAAACATCCGATATGCTGACCCCCAGCTTTTCACATTTTTCCCGGTCGACCGAAAGGCTCATGTTAGGTGTATGGGCAGTGTAAAAGGTAAAAGCCTTGGTAATTGCCGGATTTTTGTTGGCTGAATCTACAAAACGGTTAACTACGTGCTCAAAATCCTGCAGGTTATCATTAGTACTCCGCTGTTCTATCTGCATGCTGAAACCTACAGTTGAGCCAACACCAGGAAGCGGCGAAGGTTGTATTACTTCAACGGAAGCATTTGTAACACCTGCATCGGCAATGCGTTTTTGCATCACCTTGATAATGCCCGGTACCTGCTGATCATCACCCGAGCGTTCATCCCAAGGTTTCAGCTGTACGTAGATAGTACCATTATTGGAGTTGGTAGCGTTAGTTACCACGTTAAGGCCAGATAGTGCAGCATAATGCCCAACGCCCGGAGTTGCCGCAACTACCTTCATCAGTTTGGTCATGATATTGACCGACTGGGCTGTAGATGATGCAGGGGGCAATTGGTAAGTCACGTACAAATTGCCGTCGTCTTCCGATGGAATGAAGCCAGTTGGCTTGGACTCGAACAGGAAGTAAGCACCTATACAAACACAAAGCAGCAGGATAACGATATATTTAGCTCCTTTGATGCTACGCCGTACACCCTCGGTATATTTTGCGGTTACCCTGTCAAACCATTCATTGAATTTGGTAAACCATTTGGTAAGTCCTTTATTTTTTTTGCTTGGGTCCGTCGGCTTTAACAGCAGGGTACAAAGCGCTGGTGTTAACGAAAGCGCGATAAAAGCCGATATAATTACTGAGATGGCAATGGTGATAGCAAACTGCTGGTACAACCTACCCACAATGCCGGGAATAAATCCAACCGGTACGAATACGGCGGCCAGGATAAGTGCAATGGCCACAACCGGGGCCGAAATATCTTTCATCGCCTGGTACGTAGCCTCCTTAGGCGACATCTTATCATGGTCGATATAATGCTGCACGGCCTCAACTACGATGATGGCGTCATCCACCACTATACCAATGGCCAGCACAAAACCAAACATGGTTAAGGTATTGATGGTGAAGCCAAGCGGGATAAAAAAGCAAAATGTACCGAAAATAGATACCGGTATGGCAAGAATGGGGATGAGGGTAGACCTGAATGTTTGAAGGAACAGGAACACTACAATAGCTACCAGGCCAAGAGTCATTAATAAAGTCTTCACCACATCCGTCATCGAAACTTTTACAACAGTTACCGCTTCAAACGGAACGCTGTAGGCCACATCCGTTGGGAAAGTTTGTTTCAGCTTGGCAAGCTCCGCGTAAACGCCGTTGGCGGTTTGGAGCGCATTACTACCCGGCGCCTGGTATATCTGGAGATATGATGCCCGGTGCCCGTCAACAAATGAGTTGCTCGAGAAAGTAAATTTACCCAATTCTACGCGGGCAACATCCTTCAGGTAAACCAGTTCGCCGGTTTGTGGGTTATTTTTTATAATAATGTTTTGAAACTCCGGAACTGTACTTAAACGGCCGTTTACCAAAATACCCAGTTCATAAGTTTGGGTTGGCGCTTGCGGCGGCACCCCTGCCGTACCTGCAGCTACCTGTACGTTTTGGGCATTAAGCGCATTAATAATGTCCTGTGGCTCAATGCTGTAAGTAGCCATTTTTTGCGGGTTCATCCAAACACGCATACTAAAGTCGTCGGTAAATCGGCTTATTGTGCCTACTCCCGGTACCCGCAGCAGCGCGTCCTGAACAAAAATATTGGTATAGTTGTCAAGGAAAGTGATGTTATGCGTGTCGTTTGGCGCGTATATAGCTACCATCATGAGCATGCTTGGGTTAACCGCGCGAACCGTAAGGCCCAGCCGGCTGGCCGCTGCAGGTAATAGGGGTGTGGCGATACTCACGCGATTTTGCACGTCGAGCGCGGCTACGTCTATGTTGGTGCCTATTTGGAAAGTTACGTTAAGCTGCATTGCGCCGTTGTTGGTGCTGTTGCTCTGCATGTATTCCATGCCGGGCGAACCGTTTACCTGTTCTTCAATAGGCGTTGCCACGGTTTGTTCCACAGTTTGGGCATCGGCGCCGATAAACTGTCCGTTTACCTGAACCACAGGCGGGGTAATATCAGGATATTGGTCAATAGGCAGCAGTAAAATACTAACTGTTCCGGTAATTACCAGTACAATAGAAATAACTATTGCCGTTACAGGCCGCTTTATAAAGGTATTAGCAATCATTCTTTTTTAAAGTCTAAAGTCTAAAGTCTTGAGTCTAAAGTCTTGAGCCGAAAGCCTAAAGTCACCATCTACTGTCTCTACTCGACTTTAGACTTAAAACTTTAGACTTAAGACTTAAAATCTACTGCCCGCGTCCGCCTTTGCCGCCGCCGGGACCTACTTTGTTTGCGGTTGTAATGCGAGCACCGTCGTGCAATGATTGCAAACCATCGACAATTATCTTGTCGCCGGCCTTAATGCCGCTTTTAATAATGATATCAGGCCCTATTACCTGCCCGGTTTGAACCTTTTTTTGCACTGCAATCAGTTTTGCTTTATTAGCATCGGCAGCAGCTTTTTTGTCTAATTTTTTCAGACTGTCGGCACTTACTTTTAGCACGGTATCTTTTGCCACGTATACAAAGTATTCGCCCATTTGCTCAACAATGGCTTTGTTTGGTACTACCATTTGCGGCGCAACATCTTGATTATGCACACGTACCACGCAGCTCATCCCCGCCCTTAAATAATGATCGGGGTTATCAAAAACCAGCCTTACGCGGATTGTACCGGTTTGCGGGTCAACCGCGCGGTCAATGATGGAAAGTTTGCCTAAATGGGCGTAAAGCGAATTATCAGGCATTAACAGGCTGAAAAGAGAGTCGACCTTTATTTTTTCGTGCTGTAATTTCTCGAAGAAAGGCAGATTTTTTTCGTTGATGATGAAATCAACCGCCATGGGGTTGTCCTGCGAAAGCGTATCAAGAGTAGTTACCGATGGGGTTACCACTTCGCCCAGCCTAACCTGGCTTATGCCGATTGTACCTGTAAACGGCGCATAAACCGTTGCATATGTTAAATTAGTTTTGGCTGTTTTTACCTGCTGTTCCGAAGCCTTTACGGTACTCTTTGCCTGTTCAAGTGTAACTACGGCATGGTCATACAGTTGTTTGGCAACTGCGTTGTACTTATTCAGGTATACATAGCGGTCAGCGTCCTGCTGTGCCTCTACCAAGCCGCTTTGAGATACATTTAAGTTAGCAACAGCCTGGTCATAAGCGGCTTTGTACAAACGTTCGTCAATCTCGTACAGCTTTTGCCCTTTATCTACCTGGGTGCCTTCGGTAAAAAACATCCCGGTAACAGCGCCAGATACTTGCGGTAATAAATTAACCTGGTTTAACGCACGTGTAGTTGCGGGGTAATTTTCGTAATACAACACTGTCTTTGGTGTCAGCTTAAGTAAATTAACCGGCACTTCAGGGTTTGGTGGCGGTAGCTTTTTTTTACATGCGCCCAGCATAAGGCAACTTATAAAAACGGTATTTAATAATACTCTATTCATGCACATTGATTGTTTTAAATAATTAGTAAGAGATATTGCCCATTGCTTTTTCCAGGTCGATCTTGTTTGACAAAACGTTGAATAAAGCATTTAAATAATTTATTTCTGATGTTATTAAATTTGTTTCGGCTGTGATCACGTTTAAATATGGAACAATACCCTGTTTGTATTGAAGCTCAACAACGAAGAAAACCCTTTTTGATAAAGCAACATTCCGTTGCAATAGCTGTAAATTGTAATAATTTCCTTTATAATTAGCTAATGCCGAGGTATATTCAGAATATATCTCAGATTTCAGGTCAGTCTGGTTCCAGTTAAGTATTTGTTCCTGCAGCCTTGCTTTATGTAGATTGTTAAGGCGTGAAAAGCCGGTAAAAATCGGGATGCTGAATGACAAACCTATATATGATGTTGGGTACGATGTGCCTAACAGGTTATTGTAGTTGTTATTCTGAAAATTAAGGTTGTAATTAAAAAAAGCCGACAACGTTGGCAAAAAGGCATACTTGTAATAATTTATTGTTTGGTCTTGCAGGCCTAAGCTGGTCTGAATTTGTTGAAACTCTATTCGTTTTTCATATTGTAACTGCTGGGTCGTATCAATATGGATACTTTTCATCATCTCCAATGTATCGAAAGTTACGTTGAACTGATTTTCGGGCGGAAAACCCATTAGTTTTTTTAAGGCGGCATATTGGGGCACAACGTTCTCATTCGCTTGTTTCAGTTGTGCTTTGGTATTATTTAAGGTGATCTCCGCCTGCTCAAAGTCAGTTTCATCAACTATACCACCCTTATATTGATGATAAGCGTCGCGGTAACTTTTCCCAAATTCGGAGGTGTCTTCTTTTAAAACATTGATTTGTTCCAGCGTGAGCAGTAAAGTATAAAATGATTTACTTACCGATGAAACAAGGAATATTTTAGTGCTATCTGTAGTTTGCTGCGCCTGTTTAACAAATAAGGGGGCGCTTTTAAATGCATATAGAAGGCTTGGATTGAATATAGTTTGGGAAACCGATATACCCGGAATAAAAGTATTTGCGTAAGCGTTGTTGCCGCCGTTATTAGTACCCTGTCCTCCGCCACCCTGCGATTGCTGGATGTAATGGGTTAGGTTGCCGGAGGCGTTAACCTGCGGCAATGCTGTTGCTAAATTTATGGCATTGGTTGTTTTGGCAACGTCAATGTTTATTTGCGCAATATTTAAGCCGGGCTGGTGTAGCATAGCATAATCTATACATTGCTGCAGGGTTAGGTACTCACCGGTGTTGTTTTTGCCGGTATCCTTTACCGTAACAGGTAAAAGCAAGTTTGTTTTACTGGTATCAGGTACAACCACAGGGGCGGCAACACTTCTTTGGGTTGTATCTTTGCGGTTTTTATTTTGTGCAAAAGCTGTTACCGATAAGCAAAACAAGCAGGTAAAAAGCAGTGAAGAACGCAAAGTATTATTGGTAAAAAAAATATTGGCCATTTTAAAACAGTATGATTTGTGTTTTTTTAAGTAAAACCTAAAACAGTTATTTAATCACGTAATATAATATATATAACCAACATTATATTAGTTAACATACTTAGTAATGTTTTGTAAAAGTGGCAAAAACATACGGAGCTTACGGTAACAATTTTGTTAATTTATTACTACGGGATTTATAACAATACTATTGTTACCTGTTTGCCCTCTTTAAGCCGGTTTTTAGTGTTGAAAGGCGCTTGTTTGCATAGTTTATTTGAATCTTTTTTATTTTATTTAAACAAAAACTACGAGTAAGCTGCAATATGGTTCCCTTGCCGGGGGTCATCCGGCAATATTTCCATATCAGGGAATTTAATATACTCGGCATACCACTGTATGGCGCCTACAACATCAAGCGCATCCTCAGCCATTATGTCAATGGTTTCAAAAGCATATAATTTACTTTCAGCATAACCGTAAAGCTGTATTTCATTAATATCCGGATTAAAAGGTTCCTTATCAAGACAAAAAACCCTGATCTTTAAATGAGTGTCCCGTGAATGGATGATGTCCCGGCAGGGATTGTTTGGGTCGGTCGCTAATAAATAAACGTTGTAATCCATATATGCCTAACAACTTTATCGTCTTATAGTTTACCTGTTTTTGATGATAAATTTTCATGCGGCCCCGACCCTGCGAACATGGGCTTAAAAGCCTGCTTTTTATAGTGTAAATTACTCCCTGTTATATGGGAAACGATTTCTACGATAGACCATATTTTTATTACTACTAAGCGCAAAAAAGTAATTTTATAAGTGGCATTTGTTTTGAAATGCTGTTTACGCCCAACCAAATGGGTTGTTTTTCATAGGTAGATGTAGGGCCGGAATGCTGCGAGAGTTTTCCGGCTTTTTTGTTTCAACGCCTGCTCATAACTTAAGGTTGTCATATATCTCCGGTCCTTTACAAAAACGTATGCCTCCGTAATCCCTTAAAAAAAGTATTTGTGCAATGTGTGAATGTAAAAAGCATATAACAATTAACACAATCCGGTTGTTAATACTGTATATATCGATTAAGAAATATGACGACGCAGTAAATGGCTAAAAACTAACACTATCATCTATGAAAACAGAAACACAAGAAACAATTGGCGGTTCAAATTTGGCCAGGAGGTCATTTTTGCGCTACGCGGGAATTGGGGCGGCGTCTGTTGGCCTGTTGGCCGCAACGGCCTGTCACAAAGACCATCCGGTTAAATTGGACAATGGCATCGATATTGGATCAGGGGACATTGGGATACTAAACTTTGCTTATACCCTCGAACAACTGGAAGCGGCTTTTTATATCCAGGTAATAACAACACCTTATACTGGCATGAGTAACCTGGAATTATCGTACCTGACCTCTATCCGTGACCATGAGATAGTACACCGTAATTTTTTTAAGGCTGCATTAGGGGCAAATGCTATAGTTAGTTTAACGCCCGATTTTAGTTCAATTAACTTTACCGGCCGCCCAAGTGTGCTTGGGGCAGCTAAAACTTTTGAAGATACCGGCGTAATGGCTTATGACGGTGCTGCCTACCTGATCCAAAATCCCGATTATTTAATTCTTGCAGGAAAAATCGTATCTGTAGAAGCCAGGCATGCAGCCGTGATTCGAAACTTTCTTGCTGCCGATAGTTTTGTTGGTAGTGATGTTATTGCATCAAACGGGTTGAATAATACAGCATCAATACCCCAGGTATTAGCAATTGCCAATACCTTCCTGAAAACTAAGGTCAGCGCATCTGCTTACAATTATTTTGCATCTTAACCCAGTATCGTCATGAATTTATTAAATATAATAGAAGAAATAGAAAAAGTTGATCCCGAAGTTCACGAACGGATTAGCCCACGCCGTGATGCGATCAAAAATATAACCAGCTTTGGCTCAAAAGTAGCAGTAGCTGCATTGCCTTTTGCCTTTGCAACCATATTTAAAAAAGCTTATGGCGCAAGTACCCCGGTTGCAGTAAATACAGTTTTGAATTTTGCACTGCAGCTGGAATACCTGGAGTCGTATTTTTATAATCAGGGCGTAGCCGCGCCAGGTTTAATACCGGCGGGCAATGATATCAGTACTTTCACCCTTATCCAGGGCGACGAAGCGTCACACGTCGCATTTTTACAATCCGTATTAGGTTCGGCTGCCATACCGATGCCCGGTATCGATCTTACTGCTAAAGGCACTTTTCCCGACGTATTAACAAATTATAACACCTTTATGGCAGTAGCAAATGCCTTTGAAGATACAGGTGTACGTGCCTATAAAGGCCAGGCTGTTAATTTGCAAGGTAACCAGGTAGTTTTAACAGCTGCGTTATCCATCCACGCTGTTGAGGCGCGCCATGCAGCGGCAGTACGCCAGATCCGCGCTTCCCACGGGGTTATTATCAGCCCATGGATTACAGGCAGCGCAAATTTATCAAATGATACTGGTGTGGCAGCTGTTAATGGTAACTATGGAGCAGGTGCATCGGCAACTTATCCGGCGGAGAATAATGTGATGCAGGGTGGGATAGATATTACTACGCTTGCGTCAGCAAGCGGATCAACAACTGCATATAATATAGCCTGCGAAGCATTTGATGAACCATTGGACATGGCTACGGTATTAACATTGGTAGGGCCGTTTTTTACCTGATTTTTTAAGAGCCAAGAACCAGGAGCCAAGAACCAGGAACCAAGAATCAAGACAAGAAACCGTAAATGGTATTATCTTACCATTCATCTTGACTCTTGGTTCTTGATTTCTTGGCTTTTTCTCATTTTGTCAATGCCTGTTTGCCAAACTTTATAAGGTCAGCAGCATTAATAAAACCGACGGTACCTAAAACCGGCTTGCCATTTGGATTGAATATAATAAGTGTAGGATAAGCTTGAATCTGCCATTGTGCAGCAAGATCCGGCCCCTGGCCTTTTTCCATATCGATAGATACATTTATAAATTTGCTATTATAAAATGCCGCCGCCTTATCATCAGTAAAAGTCGTGTTTTTTAGCATCTTGCACGGACCGCACCAGCTTGCATAGGCATCAACAAAGATGTATTTGTTTTGTAGTTTCGCTTGTTTAAGGGCCTCAGTAAACGAGTCTTCGATGAAATTAATGTGTATTGGCGTTGTTGATATTGCTGCATTACGGTTGCCTGTAATGTTTGTTAGCAGCAACGCCAAAACAAATATCACAGGGGTAAGGTACTTATAGCGAATAAAGGCGGACAAGTTTTTCATGTATATTTATAAGGACATAAAAGTAACAATAAAATATAACGGATGTAGCATACACCATCGTTGTTATCATCACATAACAGGTGAAACTTCTTCCGGTCTTTCGATAGCTATCGGGACGGACTTTTCCGACCTCTAAATATTTTACAAATAGTTGTACGCAGATATTTTTAATTTAAATAGTTTTACAGCATTCTAAAAACTTTACCTATGGGCACAGTAAATATCCCGCGGCTTGACCTGAATAATTATATAAACGGCGATAAGCACCAGCGCAAGCAATTTTCGGATGAAATTGGAAAGGCGTTCAATGAGACCGGTTTCGTTACCATTACCAATCACGGGTTGGATAAGCAGCTTATCGATAAGCTTTACGCAGATGTTAAAGCGCTTTTTGCTTTGCCTGATGCGGTAAAATTAAAATACGAGGTGCCCGGCCTTGCAGGCCAGCGCGGTTATACAGGCAAAGGAAAAGAGACAGCCAAAGGGCTTAAAGCGCCTGACCTTAAAGAATTTTGGCAGATAGGCCAAACCGTTACTGATGGTTCGCCGCTTAAAGATGAATACCCTGATAACCTAATGGTTGATGAATTGCCGTCATTTAACCCAACTACGCTGGAAGTTTATAAAAAACTGGAAGCAGCCGGAACCCATTTATTACAGGCAATAGCGGTGTACCTTAACCTACCCGGTAATTATTTTGATGATAAAGTGCATAATGGTAATTCCATTCTGCGTACGCTGCATTATTTCCCAATAACTGACCCTGATGCTTTGCCGGAAGACGCGGTACGCGCGGGCGCCCACGAAGATATCAACCTGATTACCCTTTTAATTGGCGCCAGCGCCGATGGACTTGAATTGCTTACCCGCGAAAACAAGTGGTTCCCGGTTAAAGCGTTTGGTGAAGACCTTGTGGTTAACGTAGGCGATATGTTGCAGCGGCTTACTAATAATAAACTGAAATCAACTACACACAGAGTTGTAAACCCTCCACGCGAACTAATGAAATATTCACGTTATTCGGTACCTTTTTTCCTTCACCCAAAATCGGGTATGGACTTAACCTGTTTACCTTCATGTATTGATGAAAATCACCCGAAACAATACACCGATATTACCGCAGGTGAATATTTAGACGAACGGTTGAGGGAAATTGGGCTAAAAAAATAGCTTAAACCAGAAAGCTTAAGGCAGAAAGCCTTTTGTAGTTTGATTTTAAGCTTTTTGCTTTTGGCTTTCCGCTTTTAGCTTAAAAACGTAAGTTTGCGCACATGAACCAAAATTTGTTTGTTTATAACACTTTAACACGCAAAAAAGAGAAATTTGAACCGCTTAACCCACCGCATGTGGGGATGTATGTATGCGGCCCTACTGTTTACAGTGATGCCCATATGGGCAATTGCCGAACCTATATTTCGTTTGATTTGATATTTAGGTACCTTACCCATATAGGGTATAAAGTACGCTATGTGCGTAATATTACGGATGCCGGCCATTTGGAAGGTGATGGTGGTGACGAGGGCGAAGACAAAATTTCAAAAAAAGCGAAACTGGCACAATTGGAACCCATGGAAATTGTCCAAAAGTACACCGTTGGGTTTCATGATGTGATGCAGGTTTTTAACATACTGCCGCCGAGCATCGAGCCTACGGCTACGGGCCATATCATTGAGCAAATAGAACTGACCAAAAGGATACTTGAAAAGGGCTATGCTTATGAAGTAGATGGTTCTGTTTATTTTGATGTAGAAAAATATAACAAAACGCAGGATTACGGCATTTTGAACGGTCGCAACCTTGAAGACCTGCTGAACAATACACGTACACTTGGCGGGCAGGATGAAAAGCATGGGAAGCTTGATTTTGCCTTGTGGATAAAGGCCAAGCCGGAGCATTTGATGAAATGGCCCTCGCCGTGGGGTGTGGGCTTTCCCGGATGGCACCTGGAATGTTCGGCCATGAGCAATAAATACCTCGGGGCACATTTTGATATTCATGGCGGGGGCATCGATCTCGTGCCCACACATCATACCAATGAAATTGCCCAGAATGTGGCTGCATGCGGCAAAAACCCGGCAACTTATTGGGTACATACCAATATGCTTACGGTGAACGGGCAAAAAATGTCGAAATCATTAGGTAATAGTTTTTTGCCACATGAGCTTTTTTCGGGGCATAATAAAATACTGAATAAAGGATATAGCCCCATGACCGTGCGTTTTTTTATGATGCAGGCCCATTACCGCAGTACACTTGATTTTAGTAATGATGCCATGGAAGCATCGGAAAAAGGGTTTAAACGCTTAATGAATGCTTTTGGCCTGATCAATAACCTGAAAGCATCGCAGGTAAGCGAGGTTGAAATAGCGCCCTTGCTTGAACGTTGTTATGCCGCAATGAACGATGATTTTAACAGCCCTGTATTAGTTGCTGAACTTTTTGAGGCTTCGCGCATCATAAATTCCGTTTACGACGGTAAATTAAAGATAGATGTAACAAACCTGGAGTTGTTGAAAAACCTTATGAACACTTTTGTACTTGATGTTTTAGGGTTAAAAAATGAACAAGCAACAAATGATGACCTGCCGAAAGTATTAAATTTGGTTGTTAGTTTAAGGAATGAAGCAAAAGTGAACCACGACTACGCCACATCGGATAAAATAAGGAATGGATTGCAACAAATAGGCTTTCAATTAAACGATAGTAAAGAAGGTACCAACTGGAGTAAAATTTAATTGACGAAACTTCGTTAGGTAGGTTGATTGAGTTGATTAAGTGAGTAGTTGATTAAGTTGAAAAACAAAAAACTCAATCAACTCAATCAACCAAAAACTGACTAAGACATACTTCCACAAAAAATATTATTAATTTAGCCCAATCTGATAAACTATCCCACTTCTAAAAAAATAATGAAAAGAATAATATTAGCCGTAACTATATTAATTAGTTTGACAAAGATAGCATCGGCCCAAACCGCTGCCCCTGCCGACGTAAATACGGTTGTAGATGCTGAAAAAAACTTTAATAAATTAGTAGAACGCAAAGGTATAAAGGGTGGCTTTTTAGCCGTTGCCGATCCTGAAGGTATTGTTTTTAAGCCCAATGCTGTTAATATAACCCAGTTTTATAGCAATATCGACAGCCAGCCGGGTACATTGGCTATGAAGCCTAACTTTGCGCGCATAGCAACAAACGGCGACCTGGCTTTTACCGCCGGATCATACCTTTATCAAAATGGCAATGACGATACCGATAAGGTATTCGGCGATTACGTTTCTATATGGCGCGCGGATGCTGAAAATCAGTTAAAATTGTTAATTAACCTGGGCATTCAACACCCCGAAGCAGACCAGGAGGCACTTACTGATTTCAAAAATCCGGACTCCACGAAACGGGTTGCCCCAAGTAAAGACCCTTTTAGTGGTAAACGCGTGATCCTTACAACAGACAACTTATTCAATCATTCACTGACCATATCTACCCTCGCTTGTTACAAGGAGTTTTTAAGCCCTGAAGGCAGATACTATTTCCCGGGATTTGAACCGATTGTGGGACAGGACAAAATCATGCAATTTATTGATAACGAAGGTATATCGATAACGGCGGAAACCACAAATGCAGGACGGTCCTCAAGTAACGACCTTGCTTATACTTATGGTAAAGCCCGCATAAAAAAAGGCGATATTGTAAGCAACTATAATTACGTGCGCATATGGGAGCTTGATGCAAACCACAAATGGGACATTTTGCTGGAAGTATTTTCGGCCGTGGAGAACGAGTGATTTTATAGCGCTGACCTATATTGTTTTGCAGTATCTTTGTATACAAGCCTGTAGTTATGTCTAATATTCAGCTGTATTCTCAAATATCATCGCTGCCCGCTGATCTAAAGAAAGAGGTATCGGACTTTGTTGCTTTTTTAAAAACGAAATCCAAAGCAGAAAAAAAGATTAAAGAACGTCAGTTTGGCTATTCGAAAGATTTCTTCAAGGTATCTGACGACTTTGATGAGCCCTTGGAAGATTTCAAAGATTATATGTAATGGACCTTTTATTAGATGCCCATACTTTTATTTGGTTTATCAATGGCGATGGGTCTTTACCCGATAAGGTAATTGCTAAAATTAAAAACATTGAAAATCAATGTTTCTTGAGCATTGCGAGCATATGGGAAATCGCTATCAAGATGAAATTGAATAAACTTCATCTTAAATCCGATTTTAATAACATCACGGATTTTTGTATTGAAAACGAAATAGAAATACTTCCAATAGATTTCGAGCATATTCAACAACTCAACAATTTAGACTTTCATCATAGATATCCATTTGACAGGCTTATTGTAGCGCAATCAATAGTTGAAAAATTGACGGTACTAACAAAAGATGAAAGTTTTCATTTATATAAAGTAAAATGCTTTTGGTAGCCGCTGCATTCGCCCCATCACATCCCAACTATTTATTTCGCCTATATTCTTCTGCTAATGATGTTAATAAATGTGGAGTTTGTTGAAAAACTATTTGAACATCAGCAAGTATCAATTCGTATAAAGGCCTAAACTATCGATTTACATGGCTGATTTAAATCAATTTCAAAGATCAAAAGACAGGCTTGCCGAAATACATTGTTTTTTAATGACCAAACAAAACCCGGATGAACAAACCCATTCGTACATCAGGACCATTGAAATGTCGATAAAAACATTAGATTTATTAGTCCGAAAGTCAGTGAAGTCTGCAAGTCCGAAAGAAGAAATTTAGCATTCCGCAATTGGCATTCCGACTTCCGAATTCGATCAATGATCTCTGACCTCCAATCTCTACCCCGCCCCAATTGTTAAATCCCTCCGTTTTTTAGTTAAAATTTGTTAACAGGTGTTAAATCCCGTTGTAGTTTAAAAAATTACATGGAAATTGGTTCTGTATTAGTTGATTAAGTGGATGGTTGATTAGGTGAATAGTTTTACCTAATCCAACCCTATCAACTTAATCCAACCTAATCAACCACTTAACTATCTCACATGAACTACAAAAAGATCAACAACCTGTTAGGCTGGCTTTGTTTCGCCGTAGCTGCCGTTACCTACATTTCAACTTTAGAACCATCCGTAAGTTTTTGGGACTGCGGGGAGTTTATCTCCTGCGCCTACCGCTTACAGGTTTCGCACCAGCCGGGGTATCCTATGTTTGCTATGCTGGGCAAGGTTTTTTCGCTGCTATCTATGGGCGACCATACCAAAGTGGCCTACTTTACCAATATGATGTCGGCATTGGCCAGCAGCGCAACTATTATGTTCTTGTTTTGGACGATCACTGCGCTGGCTAAAAAACTACTGGCAGGCAAAGGCGAAGAAATTAACCAAAGCCGCCTGATATTGATTATGGGCGCAGGATTAGTGGGTGCATTGGCATTTACTTTTACCGATACCTTTTGGTTTTCGGCTGTGGAAACCATTGTGTTTGCCATGTCGTCGATGTGTACTTCCATAGTTTTTTGGGCAATATTAAAATGGGAAACCCATGCCGATGAGCGCGGCGCCGACAGGTGGCTTGTGTTTATCGCTTATATGATAGGCCTTTCCATAGGCATCCACTTGCTTAATTTACTCACGATACCGGCTATTGCTATGGTTTATTTTTTCCGCCGCAGCAAAAAGGTATCTGTTAAAAGCGGCATCGTTGCTTTTTTGGTGAGTATAGTTATCCTGGGGCTGATACAATTTGGCATCAGGGGTTACACCATTTATTTTGTAGCCTGGTTCGATTTCTTTTTTGTAAACACCCTTGGCCTGGGCTTTGGCAGCGGCGCTTTTGTGTTTTTGCTGCTGCTTGCCGGAATATTGGCTGGCGGCATTTGGTATAGCATCCGCCGTAAAAAACCATTGTTGAACCTGGCTTTTTTATGTATCTCCTTTATTTATTTGGGTTACAGCTCGTTTGTTTATATCCCGATAAGGGCAACAGCAGGCACCGATCTCGATAACTCGCACCCTGATAACGCCTTTACCCTGTATGGTTATGTTAATATGATACAATACGGGCATACACCGCTGCTTACCGGGCCATATTTCGACGCCAAAATAGTAGGTGAAAACGCGGGCGCCCCACTTTATGCAAAAGGCAAAACATCCTATGAAAAGACCGGAACAAGCATCGAATATGAATATGACCATACCACTTTTATGCCGCGGTTGTGGAGCACAGAATCAGACCCATATTATACCCAAAACGTTCAGTTTTATAAACAATGGCTGCAGCTTGGCGATGGCCAGGCGCCAACTTTTGTTGATAATATGAAGTGGCTGTTCAGCTGGCAGATATACCAGATGTACGCCCGTTACTTTTTATGGAATTTTGTTGGGCGATATAATGATATCGATGGGCAGCAAAACTCCGCTGCTATTAACGGCAACTGGACAAGCGGCATTTTCGATGGCGGCAAACATCTGCCCCAATCTGTAATACACGGCACAAGCTATACGCCGTTGTATGCACTGCCGCTGATACTTGGGCTTTTGGGCGCTGTGTACCATTTCAGGCGTAAAAAGCGGGATGCCGTTGTTATCGCACTGC
>JABDCF010000036.1 GCA_013288235.1 Bacteroidota bacterium
ATTATAGATTGCGTCATACCGACACAATAAAAAAGTAGTAGCTACAATCGGATAATAGTCTTATTATCAAGATATTATTCCAGTAAACAGATCTAAAAAAGTAGTAACGAGAGGAATGTTAAATCCTATTATGCTTCAATCAGGCCTATTTTCATTACACTTTGTTCAAAACTATCACGCGATACCGCTGCTTTATTTCTGGCACTCGTACGGTAGTTATAAATCGTACTTAATGAATATCGAAGAAATGCCGCAATTTGGGCGCTGTCTGTGATGCCAAGTCGTATCAATGCATAGATCCTAAGTTCAGTATTTAAGAGTTCTCCGGGCTTAACTGACATCTTCTCCTCCGGAATTAATAGCGCGTTGAACCCGCTGATAAAATTCGGATAGAGGCTTAAAAAGATCCTGTCGAATATTTTGTACAATTCATCTACCTCTTCGTTGACCATAGCGGTCGACCGCAAAATCTTTATCAATTCATCGAGGTGTTTTTCAGAAGCTTTCTTATTCAGCACTTTTCTAAAATTCTCAAGTTTATTTATGTAGGCAGAGCACAAGTCAAAAAATTGAGCGATATATACTTCTTTGATTTTGTTGGCTTCCATCAAAGCCGAATTCGCTTCATTAAGCTGCAAATTTGTAGAATTCAAAGTTCGGTTAAGTTCACTTAGCTGCACTGTTGTGGAGTTCAGCGCTTTTTTTATTCGTGACTCCCGTTTCATTTGCCTGTAAACATATACTGCAACACCCGCCAGAAAAATGGAAAGTGTGCTAATCAAAATAAGATATAAACGAAGCTGGTCTTTTTGCTTTGCTTCCTTCTTTAAGTAAGCGGTGTTGATTATTGCATAAAATTCGGATATATGTAGTGTGCGGAACTTTGAATCGCAGAACAGCGCATCTTCAATCGCTGACTGTGTACAACGATAAGCATTATCAATGTCGCCGGTTGCGTATAGCAGTAAAGCCAATTCCTGCATCGAGGCGTTATCTTTGATAGCGAATTTGACATCAAGCGCGGCGGACTCGGCATAATATTTAATCGCCTTTGTGCTTTCATTCTGCTTTGCATAATCCATGCCCAACAGGTAAGTAAACATGGCATAATCGGGCGTCATTTTATTTTTCTTTTGCAAAGCCAGGAGCAATAATTTCTCCGTTTCACGTGTGTGCCCGGCATTAATATTACGAACTGCTAATTTCTCCTGATAATCAGGCGAATTCTGATCCAAAATTTTCAACAAGGAATCCTGGTATTCACGTATGCGGTTTTGATATTCGCCATTTTCATTGTTGGCAACATAATGCTGGTAAAACTCCGCTCTTGCCGCGTAATAATCCGCCAACTGTCCTTTTGAAATGTTACGGGGATTAATTGACTTCAGAAGTTCATTTGCTTCGAGAAATTTATTTAGTGGGAAATAGATATTTGCCAGATCCAATTGTGCTGTAACAATGAGGTTTGGACTATTCATTGCCCTGGCGATTGCCAAATTTTTCAAGGCATAAGATGTTGCCGAATCAATTTGAAATTTCTGATACTCACTGTATAAGGTTTTGTTAAAATTGAATTTGTCCAGACGTGAAGTAATTTTTGAATAATTGCGGGAGATGCGCGCAATCCTTTCTTTTTTCTGAAATGTGTACCTGGCTTTATTTGCAATTGCGTCATTCAACTTACTTAACAGCGCTGCGTTATTTTGGGCGAAGGAGTTGGTCAAAACACAAAGAGATAATACTGTAAAAAGACAAATTACCTTCGCGTAAAAGCTTACGGTTACACATTTTGAATTCATACAAGTATTACCAGGTTTATTTGAATGCAACTTATTGCAATATTGCATATCTCTGCAAATCTAAATCCATTTTTTGGATTTATCAATATTTTATCGGCGACTACTGCCTGAGCAGTTTTCAACTATCTGCAGCCAATAAGAAAACAGCGTTTGCAAAAATTCATAATCCTGATTAAAAATGTTCATCAGTAAGCCTGCTGATTGGGTGATAACCTGTAAAGGTTACCCGCGATGATATATAGTCTTCTTTTACAGGTTCGGCTTTAACCAGGTCGGTACTCAGATATTTCTTATTATCATCGCTAAGCACGGTTACTACAATAGCGTCTGCCTCCATTTGTTCTTTAAGTTTTATGGCCCCTACTACATTAGCACCTGAAGATATACCTACCGCAAGGCCTAATTGTTTAGCCAGTTTTTGTGCCATGATAATGGCATCACCGTCGTTAGCCTGAATAACAACATCCAGTTGGTTAAGCTTTACGATCCCGGGTATAAACTCGTCTGATATGCCCTGGATGCGATGGCTGCCTACCTTATAGCCTGTGGTCAGCGTTGGTGATTCCGCAGGTTCAAGCGGGTGAACCTTAATTTTAGGGTTCAGCATTTTTAGATAGCTACCTACGCCCATTACGGTACCACCCGTGCCTACACCTGCCACAAAGGCATCGGGTATCATTCCGTTTGTGGCAAGCTGCCTCCAAATCTCCCTGCCGGTTGTCTTTTCATGCGTTTCAGCATTGTACTGGTTTTCGAATTGCCTCGGCAAAAAAATATGCTTTGTTTCCTTTTCCATCCGTTCAGACAATCGAATGCTGCCTGAAAATCCACCTTGTTCTTTACTTATCAGTATAACATCGGCACCCATGCTTTCGATAATTGCTATCCGCTCTTTGCTCAACCAGTCAGGCATAATGATCTTTACCCGGTGGCCCAATGCTTTGCCGATGGCTGCAAAGGATATACCTGTATTGCCACTCGTTGCTTCCACAATCGTATCTTCCGGTTTTATTTTGCAGTTCCTGTAGGCCTGGTACATAACATATAGTGCCATCCTGTCCTTAATGCTGCCCGTTAGGTTATAGTGCTCGCATTTTACGTAAACCTTACCTGTTTTGCCATTGTAAGTATAATTCAGTTCCAGCATGGGGGTATTGCCTACCAAATGCCATAGGTGCCTGAACCGCTTATCCAGTTCGGGTGATAAACACGCTGATGTCCGTTTATTTTCTGTTAATCCCATAACTCATTTTATAAATATTCAATTAAGAAAAGCGCCGCCCACTCAAAACGGCGCTTACTCACTAACTAAACTTGTCATTAACTGAAATGAAAAAATAAGAACGGAGTGTGTTATTTTAATTACCATCAGGGAGATTTATATAGCCGGGTTATCGGTATAATTCCACTACAGTTCATCAACTGTTTCAGCGTGTATATTGTCTTTTATACTTTTTTATTTCCCTTCATAATCATTTCTTTTAGTTTCATGCGGGCCTTGAATAAGTTTGATTCAGATGTTCTGATATTAATATTCAGCATTTTTGAAATTTGTTCATGCGAATAACCCTCAATAGCATATAAGTTAAACACGATACGGCAACCTGGAGATAGTTCCTGGACTTTCACTAAAAGGTCACCGTAACTTAATTTAGTATTGTCGCATTCTTCTTTTGTCATATAATCAGCTGTCTCCAAATCGTCAAAAGATGCGGTTTTTATATTGCTACGGTAATATCTAATTGATGCATAGACCATAATTTTACCTAACCACGCTTTAAATGGATACCGATGGCGATACCTGTTTATACTTGTAAAAACTTTCAGGAATCCTTTATTTAGGATTTCTGCGGCCTCATGCCGATTATTCGCATACCGGAGGCAAATTCCCATCGCAAAATCATAGAATGTTTTATAAAGTATCTTTTGAGCGCTTCGGTTTTGCTCCAGGCATTCGTTAATTAATTGTCCAATTTCTGAGTTATCCATATTCTCCAAGGCTGATGTTGGAATTGGTTGTTTTTTGGCTATTCCGGTTTTGTCATCTGCACCGCCGGTAATATGTAAGCCGTCGGCTTTCCACACCAGGGCAGCTTACTTGAACCATAGCTTTATTTTATTAAACCCATGTATTTTAGTTTATTTTTTTAAAAACACCCCCCGACTCATCGGGAGGTGTTGTTCATATTACTATCTACCTACAATTAGTAATCGTCCGGTTCGCTTGTTATCGCTTGCGGTGCCGACTTTTTGGGGGCGGACGCCGGGATATTGATCAAGTTTTTGGGGTCGAGAGCGATATCCAGGTTTGTGTAAAGTGCCCGTAGATGTTCCCTGGTAATAGCATCCGACGCAGCTGCCGATGCCTTCCTGATCTCCGTTGACAGCGATCTTGCGTGCATCGTAATGACCGTGTGGGCTTCGCTCAGCTCATTTGTTTTCAGTTCAGCTATCAATGTGGTCACATACAGATCCTGCAAATCGCGGCGATAGTTCGTGATCGTTTTATGGGCAGGCAATTCAGAGAAAATGCCTTGTTTTAAATCGCCCAGCATTTCCCAAGCGGTATAGGCCTTCCCGGGAAAATTGGCTTCTTCACTAATCAGTTGTGCAACAAGAGCGGGGTTAAGCAAGTAAGCAAGGTTCTTCTCCTGCACGGCGGTAACCATGCTAAAATCAAGGGGGCTCACCAGGTATAGCTTCTCATCCATCAGCCAGTAAGGTGTGGCGAACAATTGTTCCTGCAAAAAAGCCATCGCCCGCTTTTGTTTGGCTTTATCCACTATTTCGTATTCGGGGCCCTGCTGTTCTACAGTTTTCGGCGTTTCATAAATACCGCCGATATTACGGCTTACGTGTCCCATAAAGCGGCCGTATTCCCCAACCAGTTCTTTGTAAAGCGCTGCGGCCCGGTCATAGTTACCGTCAGGTTTTGTCGCCCATTCCATCAAGTGCGGCTCTATTCTTTTCAGGTTCTTAATACCGTAACTGCTGGCCAGCATCGCATCATCGCCCAGGTCCTCGCTCTGGTCGCGCGGATCAGTAGAGTTGAGGGGAAAATTGTCAGTAGTTGGATTTAACTGGCTGCCATAAAAGTACTGTTTGCCCGAGGCCAGTTTTTCAATGATCCATTTATTCATGTAATCCTTCTCTTCCTGTGCTGTTTTAAACTGCGGCAGCCACTTATACCCCCATTCAATCGCCCATTTATCGTAATCGCCGATGCGGGGGAAAATGCCCTTCTCGCCGATGTGGTCTTCAGGCTGTGCCACGTAGTTAAAGCGTGCATAGTCCATAATTGATGGCGTATGGCCATGCTCCTCCACCCAGGCTTTATTGCGCAGGTTCTCAACAGGCACGGTTGATGATGCACCGAAGTTATGCTCCAGGCCAAGCGTGTGCCCAACTTCATGCGACGATACGAAGCGGATCAACTGCCCCATTAATTCGTCGTCCAGCTCCGGTTTATGGGTCCTCGGGTCTATCGCCCCTGCTTGTATTGTGTACCAATTCTGTATCAGGGTCATTACGCTATGGTACCAGCTGATATGGGTCTCAAGAACCTCGCCGCTACGCGGATCATTGACGTTAAACCCGGCGGCATTTTCAATGGCTGACGGTTTATAAACAACCATTGAATGGCGTACATCGTTCGCGCTCCAGGTAGAATCGTTCACGGGCGCCTCTTTTCCAAAAATAGCGTTTTTGAAGCCCGCTTTCTCGAAGGCACCCTGCCAGTCATTGATACCGGCTATAAGGTAAGGCACCCATTTTTTGGGCGTCGCCGGATCGATGTAGATAATAATTGGCTTTTTGGGCTCTACCAACTCGCCGCGCTTATATTTCTCAACATCCTCATCTTTAGGCTCCATCCGCCAGCGCTGGATATACCGGGCTGCGCCTACCCCATGTGAATCGACATCAAAATCTACATAAGAGTTGGAAAAAAAACCAATGCGGGGATCTTCCAGCCTCGGCTTCATGGGTACCGTTGGCAACAGCAACAGAGATGTGTTTAGCTCGATGGTACCAGCCTTGCTTGCGTCAGTTGCGTTGACGAGCGTCTTCACCGTTTTGATTTCAATATTACCGGGAAAGGCCTGGATTTGCTCGATGTAACCTCTGTCAGGAACTTGCAATTTAAATATATCTAAAGGCTCCCATATCGGAGGGGCGAAAGTTGAGGTCATGTTTTTGCTGTTTAAAAAATCAGTTATGTCAATCACCAAACTTTTAGCCTTCTTATTGAATGCTTTAATCGGAAAAATGAACTCAATTGCCTGCAGGTTATTGTTTTCCAGCGAATGTGATAATCCGTTTGGCGTGGTATCATTGGAGACATTTTGAAACTTAACCGAACGCAACACGAGCCTATCGCCAGGAATGCGGTCAAAACTTATCACCGGCCGACCCATCTCGTCGCCGCTGTAGCCAAGATTAACCAATGGAACTACTGGTTCGCCGGGCCCTTTTTCAATACGGGTGACCGCCAGGATATCCCGTTTTAAAAGCGAGTCGGGGATTTCAAGAAAGTACTTGTCCTTAACGATGTCAACCTGGAAAAAGCTTTTCAATATCCGGGAGCCGGCAGGAACGACATCTTCATAAGGTTTAATAGCCGCAGGCGATGCGGATGGTAATTTTTTAGCCGTATCAGTTACGGCGCCCTTTGATTGGCCGTTCGCAAAGCTGCAGCTTAGTGCAAAAAAAAGGCCGATAACGTAGAGCGAAAAGGGGATTTTAGTTATTAAGTTCATAATGATTATTGTTTTAAATGTATATGTCAGAAAATTTCCGGTTTGCAGTTAATTGTGAAGATGGCGCCTTTGGGCGGTGCCATGCGCTGAAAAAAAGCACAGCGCAACAAAGTATATCGAAAAAATTTTGGTTTTCATGATAATAATTAATTTGAAAATTAAATGAGAATACAGACCGGCAGCATAATTTCTGCCGGTCTGTAATTAATTAATAGCCCTGATTTTGTGTTAGATGTGAATTAAGGATAAGCTCGCTTTGAGGGATAGGAATCAGTTGTTTGTAGGAACTCCACACCCCGCCCTTAAGCGGATCTATCGCAGTCATTACAGCATCAATACGCCCTGTCCGTTTCAGATCGAACCAGCGGTGGCCAAATTCGGTAAATAGCTCAACCTGGCGCTCATTGTATATTGCCGTCAACAAATCAGCCTGTGTGGTTGCCGTTGTCGGTGCGAGCCCTGCCCTGGCACGGATTGTGTTGAGGTCGCTTTGCGCGCCGGCCAGGTTGGTTTGCTGTGCGCGTGCTTCCGCACGAATAAGATATTGTTCGGCTAAACGGAATAAAATTGGATATTCATTGATCGTAGTTCCTGGCGTAATCAAATTTTGCTTGTACTTATACGCATAATAATAAGTTGTTGTACCGGCATTTAGCTGCCCAACCCAATTGGTAAACCGGGCGTCGCCGCTTTCAAAAGCATTTACCAATGCACTACTCAATGGGTACTGATCTGCAATGCCATTGGGGGCCGCAGTTAAAATAAGTACGCCGGCATCAGCGTTGCCATAGTTTGGCGTAATGGATTGTAACTGCCAGATGGTTTCACGTGATGTTTTCAGGAATACATTGTTCAAATTAGGTTCAAGTACATAAACAGAAGAACCGATTACGTTTGAAGCCTGCGTTTCTGCATCCTTCCAATCCTGCATGTACAGGTAAACCCTGGCTAATAACGCACTCGCTGCCTGCTTATTAGGCAAAAGGCGGTCGGTTGCCGCCGCCGCAGCCAACGTTTCATATTTGTTATCCGGCAATACGCTTTGCGCATCCGTTAAGTCCTGGATAACCTGTTTTAACACGGTAGCGGCAGGGCTCCTGCTAATCACATTGTTAACTGCCGGGTCAGTTGACAATACCAGCGGAACATCACCGTATAAATTTACCGCATTAAAAAAAATGAACGCCCTGGTAAATTTTGCTTCGGCCAGTAATTGCTGCTGTATCACAGGGTTAAGGGATGTAGCGGAGCCAAGCCCCTGTATAGCTGAATTGCAGACAAAGAGTTCCTGGAATATCTCCGGCCAGTAGTACTCGCTTAGGGCATTCAATGAATTGGTATAAAACTGGTTCCCTACAGTAAAGTTTAGCAGCTCATCAGCTGCCAGCCCCTGTTGAATGGCAACGCTTGCCGATCCATTACACATATTGCCGGTAATTGCCATCGTGGCATAGAGGCCAGAAATAACACCTTCGGCAGCAGTATTAGAGGTATATACATTGGCAGTGGCCAGTAAAGTGGCGGGCGGGCCAATATCAAGTGATTTTTTACAACTACCCATGCCGGTAAGCAGGGAAGCAAATACAAAAAAGCTCAGTGCTCTTAGGGATTTTTTGTTTTTATATGTTTTTTTCATCGCAATTCAGATTAAAGAGTTAAACGTAAACCGGCAGTTACCATTCTCAGCGGCGGCAGTGAAAAAGCACTCTGATTTTCCGGGTCGATGCCGTTATAACCGGTGATCGTCCACAAATTATCACCTTGCACAAATATTTGCAGGTTTTGCATGCCCAGCTTACTGGTAAATGCAGGCGGTAACTGATAAGCCAAAGAAAGGTTTTGTAACCTGATGTAGGAGGCATCGCCGTAGGCAAAGTTACTTTGAGTTGCATATTCTTGAGCAAAAAGCAAACTAAAGCTGGTACCATACCGCTGAATGTTGGTAATATCGCCCGGTTTCTGCCAGCGGTTTAGAACCAGTGTGTTGTAGTTAATACCGCTAAAAAGGCCTGGCGGAATTATACCGATGTTGTAAAACGCGTTTCTGCCGGTTTGCTTGATAAAACGAAACAGGAAACTAAGCGTAAATTGCT
Organism: Bacteroidota bacterium; assembly: GCA_013288235.1. Taxonomy (GTDB): domain Bacteria; phylum Bacteroidota; class Bacteroidia; order Sphingobacteriales; family Sphingobacteriaceae; genus Mucilaginibacter. The sequence continues at coordinate 8,650 of JABDCF010000036.1, forward strand.
TATACCGGAAGCTGTTTTGTACTGACCCATAAAAATCGGGATTGATATTGATCAACGCGGTTTTATCGGCTGCACCCGGCGAAGAAGTGATAGCGCCACCGGCTGTGTAAAATTGGTAGATGCCTGTTTGTGGATTAACACCTGCAAAGCGGTAGGCTTTAAAAATATTTACCGGCTGGCCAATAATTAAAGAATTGGCGTAGGCAGATGTTTGCAGGGTTGGAAAACTCAACAACTGGTTCCTGTCCCGGGTAAACAGAAAGGTGGTTGACCATGTAAAATTACTGCCCGCTATGTTGGTGGTAGTAAGGCTGGCATCAAACCCCTGGTTCTGAACAACGTCCGGAATATTTTCGTTGATCGCTGAAAAGCCGGTCACTAATGAAAGCTGGCTTCCGCCTAATGTTCCCGAAGTGCGGTTGCGGTAAAAGTTTGTTTCAAAGGCAATACGCCCTTTTAAGAATTGAAGCTCTAAACTTAGTTCAGCTTTTTTGGTAGTTTCCCATGACAGGTCAGGATTGGGTAGCCTGGTAGGCACTAAACCGGGCGCGCCCTGGTAGGAAACGCCATTACTGCTATAGGTACTTAAGTAGGAATAGGCGTTGATATCGTCGCGCCCGGTAGAGCCGTAACTGCCACGGAGCTTGCCAAAGCTTAAAAATGGCAAGTTATCTTTTATAAATTTCTCTTCCGAGAATATCCAGTTGGCGCCTGCGGCGGAAAAGACGTGAAACTGTTTGTTAGGCCCGAAGTTGCTTGAACCGTCATCGCGGGCACTCAGGTCGATAAAATACTTCTCGTCCCAGCTATAAGTTACGCGGCCGAAAACCGCGCTGAATTTTTCCGGCGAAAAGCTATAGGGAAGAGCGGTGGTGATAGTTGTTCCGGCGGTGAGGCTGCTCAACAGCAGATCGCTGCCATAACCGGTTACCCGTAGCGAGGTGGCAGAACTGCCTTCGCTTTGTAAACTGGTACCCACAGTAGCCGAAAGTTTGCCTTTCCCAATTTTTTTATTATAATTTACCTGCGGTTCAACACTCCATGATGTGTTGGCATCATTGGTAAATTGGCTATTGGCTATGCCGGGCTGATAAGGAGGAAAAACCGTACTGGGGACCCCCAAAAATTCATTAAGCTCTTGCCTGTTGTAACCTGTGGTAAGTTTAATTTCGAGATCTTTTACCGGTTTATAACTTAATACTACGCTTGATGTTAAATTGCTGCTGGGCGTTCTATTGATATTGTTCTTCTGCAAAAGTGGGTTATCAAATGTGTTATTTTGAAAGTTCAACGTGCCATTACTGTTATAAAGAGCAGGGGCATCGGGCGCCAAAATGATAGATTCTATAAGATCGCTTTGCGGCAGGGTACTGAGGTCATATAAATAACCGCCTGAAAAAGATACTGTGAACTTGTTGTCGGCCGTCGAACTGGTCAGGCTGACATGCATATTTCCGGACTGGTCACTGCCTCCGAGTTGTTCCATATTAGTGGTGCGGTTGTACCCGCCGCTGATACGGTATTGCAATTGCTGGGTTCCGCCTGATATACCCAACTGTGCGTTTGTTAAATGCCCGAATCCGCCAATTAGCTGCTTTTGCCAGTTAACATTCCTGGTTGTATCCCATGTCCCATTAATATCGTAGTCGGTTGCCGAAACGGGTGAGTGGTCATTGGCTTTTGCCTCATGCCGCATCTGCAGGTATTGCTGTTCGTTGAGCATAGGCTCCATGTGCCCTACGTCTGTTGTGCCGGTATAAATACTGGCATCTATCTTCGTGGCACCGTATTTGCCTTTTTTAGTGGTGATCAGTATCACGCCATCAGCCCCTCTCGATCCGTATATAGCTGTCGCATCGGCATCCTTAAGTATGCTTATGCTTTCAATATCCGAAGGGTTAATGAAACTCAGGGCGTCATAACCAAACGGGGCCCTTCCAAGTGCGGTATTAGCACCCAGGTTCAGATTTTGTGAAACAAAACTGCCGCCCTGGTAAGGTACTCCATCTACTACGTATAAGGGAGACGCGCTGCTTAAACCATTTATACCACGAATTTGCACTTCATACGTTCCGTTTGGATTCCCGGTATTTTTGTAGATCTCTAAACCGGGTACAGTACCCTGCAATACATCCAGCACATTTGTAGTGGGATACTGCTGGATGGTTTTTGCACTGATGGTGGTTACATCACCGGTGTTTTCCCGTTTGGTGGTCGTTCCATAAGCGATGACCTGTATCTGGTCGAGCGCATTGGTGTTTACTTTCATAATAACCGACAGTGGGTTTTTCTGATCTTTGACAGGCAATTCCACCGTTACGTACCCGATAGAAGAAAATTGCAGTATCGAATTATCCGCAGCGACCACAATCGAAAACTGACCTTTTTCGTTGGTGCTCGTTTGAAGGGTTTCGGAACCTTTAACTTTAACGGTAACCCCGGCCATGGGCCTTTTATCTTCATCAAATACGTGCCCTACATAAAGCTTTGGCGCGGGTTTTTGCGGCGCTGCCAAAACATTAGGTTTAAGCCTGATAACAATACTATTGTCAATAACCTTATAATCAAGCGGTTCATTAACGAAACATTTATCCATAACCTCCTCAATGGTTGCATCATGGATTTCAACATTGATATTGGGAAGGTCCTTCAATGCGTCCGGATCATATAAAACGGAATAGCCGGTTTGACTTTTTATTTGTTTAAATAGCTGCTCTATTGAAATATTCTTCGCAGAAAAATTAATATGCTGCCCATAGGAAGCTGCACTTACCTGCAAAAAGCCGACTATAATCAATAGTGTGGTTAGTTTCATAACCAGGAGTAATTTATTGAGCCAGTTATATTTATAACGGGACTGCCAAAAAGTAGAATTTTTCATACTTTTGTATGGTTTTGGGTTTGAGTAATAATTGTTCAAATCAATAGTTAAATTCGGTTGCCCAAGCCATCTGGCCGGAATGTGTTGGAGCACCTTCCGGTTTTTTATTGAGCAAACCCATAACCGAAGCCTCGCTATCGGTTTAGTTGTAGTTTGTAAGTTTATTTAACGATAATCTTTCTCCCTTCAATTTTAAAGTTAACACCTGTGAATTCTAATAAACTTAATGCTTTAGAGGCATTCATATTTCTCGAAAAGGTTCCCGAAAGCCGTTTATCAGGTATTTTTCCCGCATATTCAATGTCTACATCGTACCACCGGGCAATCTGCCGCATAACGAATTGAATATTTGTTTTATTAAAACTAAACTCCCCATTTTTCCAGGCCAGCGCCTGGTCAAGGTCAGCATTATCCGTTATCTTGATATTGAGGTTATTCCCGTTTTCCGTTACCGATGATTGCTGGCCTGGTTTAAGGAGTGCCGAAGCTGTCCCTTTATTTACTTTTACAGACCCTTCAAACAAGGTAGTAGTTATTACCGGCTCATCTTTATAGGCGTTTATATTAAAATGTGTGCCCAGTACTTCTACAATTTGACCATTGCTCTTTACCCGGAAAGGCTTCGCTGCGTTATGCGCAACTTCAAAGTAAACTTCCCCGGTGATTTCCACCTCACGGTCCGCCCCAGTAAATGCTGTTGGATAAGTGACCGAGGACGCAGCATTCAGCCATACTTTGGTACCGTCTGTTAAAACTACCCGGAACTGTCCGCCACGGGGCGTACTGGTGGTATTGTAAGAGACTTCGGCCGCAGCTGATCCATTTGCCATCCCGTAAACAATCTGTCCGTCTGCTGTCTTGGTAATGGCGGCATCCCCCTGCTGGGCGAGTTTCCCGTTCCGGGCTCCGGTTAAAACAATCTGCTGGCCGGTAGACAGGGTTAAAATGGCCTTGTTACCACCCGGTGTTAAATCGTTCTTTGAAGGCTCATTCCCCACTATTTGCTGCTGAACAGACGCTTTGTGTAACATAAAAAAAACAGCCGCAGACAGACAAAGGATAATAGAAGCGGCCACGGCAATGCGTGGCCAAACAGGCCTTTTGCCTAATACAGGCGGCGTTATCTCTTGATTAGCCCCGCCAATTTCCCGGCTGATCTCGCGGTAAATCAGTCGCAGTTTTTTTTGATAGTCAGCCCCCGATATTGCTGATTGGTCTTCCGCAAGCAGGGCTCCGCTGATCATTTCACGCAACTCGGACTCTTTGGCCGTGCCGAACAAGCGAAATACGAACTCCAGTTCGGCCGGGCTGCATTGGTTATCCAGGTAGCGCTGAAATAATATTTTATTATGCGGTTGAACTGCCATCTGCTTAATTTTCTTCCTAATACGCCCGCCGAACGCAAACACACTACTCTCTTTGAAAATAATTTAATGTTTTTTTTAAAGTAGCGTAACATTACCATTTGAAAGCTACCAGGAGAACGGTGAAGGCCATTCCATTAGCGGAAAGCACATATTCTTTTACAGATTTTGTGGCTTTAACCAATTGATTGCTTACGGTAGAAATAGATATACCCAACAGACTGGCGGCTTCCTCGTAACTTTTACCTTCTATTTTGCAAAGCAGGAAAACTTTTTGACGTTGGGGCGGAAGTTTCAGGATCGCTTCGCCGATGAGTGCTTCATATTCCTTCTTGAAAATATTCTCTTCGATTTGATCGTAATAATCAGCAGCGGCGGCCCTAAGTTTTACTTGTAATTTTTTGTCACGTGCCACTTTCCTGAAATAATCGTAAACAAAATTTTCAGCAATTTTATATAAATAAGCTTTAAATGGTTGCGCCGGGTCAATTTGCGCCCTGCGCTCCCATATCCGTAGAAATACATCCTGCAGAATAGAATCTGCGATATCCTCGTCTTTCAGCAAACGGATCAACCGCCCGTAAATTCGCTCACTATATAATTGATAAATTTGCTCAAACGCACGTTGCTCCCCCCCCCCCGAGTTGAGAAAGCAAGATTTGTTCCTGGTTGACATATACTGATTCAAGCGGCATCAAAGAAGATTTACTCTAATTTACCAATAATTGTGTTAACGATAAAGATATTATTAAATATTTAAAAATGCACACCGGCAGTTCACATGCTGCAATAGCTGATAAATAGTGAGGCCAGTTGCCCAAAATGGTAATTTAAATTGCAGCCCCGAAATATCCCGTTTAGATAGATACCACAAACTCTAATTTCAACCAAAAATCTTTTTTAGCAATATATGCCTCCGGCAAGTATTCAGAAATTAAGAAAAAGCAATGGTTGGGACGGGCGAAATATAGGTTTCTATCAAGAGCAGCCTTCATGCGGTTTTTATAATTCTACAATCCCACAGACATCCTGACCGGGATTGCCATTAATTAATTGACTGAACGTTCAATTAATTTATTAATTATAGCCTAATATATAATTAACAAGATAACGGGATATTGCACCCGTTATTCACAAGAGCAGATGCAGCCAGCATGTTTAAACATACCCAGTGATAAGTGCAATTACACCTTTCTAAATGGGTTCCTGCTAATCGATTATATCCAGATTTTAAATGAGCAATTAACCGGATCCACTAACATTAAATCAAAAAAAATGATAAACAAAAACTAAAATACAGGCTGGTTCTCAAAAAAAAACCGGGTAGTGAGTCGAAGCACATCCCGGTAATAATTTGAGCAAACCCTTCCCAATAAATTTCGGGATAAATAATTTGGAACAATCGAAATAGAATCCTCACTCAAATCTTACAAATGTAATGAATTTTACTACTTTTTTTAAAGCGGCGCCTGACGTACCGCTCAATCTGCAACTTGCCCTCACCCGTCTGAGGAAGGTTACCTGTCGTAACCCCGTGTTATTTAAAAGCGTAATTATACGGGTAAATATAACAGCGCTGATAACTGCTATTACTTTAATGCAAACCAGCGCTGCGGTGTTTACTCCCAAAATTTCTTTAGCCGAAAGAAACGTTACAATAACTTCAAATAATTCATTTGCTATAAAAGGTAAGGTTTCAGATCAAAAGAACCAGCCTTTGCCAGGGGTTTCGGTCAAGATTAAAGGCACTACGAATGGTACTGTGACCGACCTATCCGGAAATTACACCATTAATGCGAACAATGGTGATGTTCTGGTTTTTTCGTTCATTGGTTTTGTTTCCCAGGAAATAACCATAGGACAAACGGCCAACTATTATATCCAGCTGAAGGAAGACGCTAAAGCCTTGACTGAGGTTGTGGTAACAGCGCTGAATATAAAAAAGGAAAAAAAGTCGCTTACCTATGCATTACAAGTAGTGGACGGAGAAACGTTGGAAAAAGTGAAGACGCCTACTGCCTTGGGTGGTTTGGTAGGCCAGGTGGCCGGTTTGGACATACAAACCACTACCGACTTTTTTCAAAATCCGGGCATTACATTACGAGGGCAAACGCCACTTATTGTTATAGACGGTGTACCCGATCCCACTGCAGATCCGTATAAAATAAATGCAGACGATATTGAAAGCATTACCGTGCTAAAAGGGGCAGCTGGAGCAGCACTTTATGGTTCTATTGGTATAAACGGAGCGATTTTATACACTACGAAAAGAGGCAAAAAGGGAGTAACGGAGGTAGAATTGAACTCTTCTACCATGTTTCAAACAGGCTTTTTAGCAGTACCTAAAGTACAAACTCAATATGGAGATGGTAATAATGGGATATATTCTTATCAAAATGGCAGTGGAAATGGATTAGAAGGCGGAGGATGGGTTTGGGGACCTGCGCTTAACCAAAAAGACCCCAATACAGCCAGCGGCTATTTAGAACTGCCACAGTTTAACAGCCCCTATAACCCTAATGTAACGTACACCTATGATTTGGGCAACGGGACAACGGCTACCAGTCATTACAAGCCTCTTCCATGGATATCAAGGGGCGCGAATAATATCGATAATTTTTTCCAAACCGGTATTATGTCAGACAATAGTATTGCGATAACTACCAGCAGTGACAAAGGTTATTTTAGAATATCGGCCGCAAACAACTATCAAAAGGGTGTTGTACCCAATACGAGTTTAAATAATTCGTCATTCTCTATTGCAGGCACTTACAATCTTTCCCAAAAACTAACCCTTGATGGGAGATTAAGTTACAACAGGCAATACAGTGATAACATTCCAACAACCGGCTATGGCCAAAATACTTTACTTTATAACGTTGCATTGTGGATAGGGGCCGATGTTGATATACGGGACCTTAAAAATTACTGGGCACCCGGCGAAGTGGGCTTGCAACAATCTTATTATAACCTCTCATATTACAACAACCCCTATTTTCTGGCCTACCAGCAGCTGAACGGCTATCATTCAGATAAAACATTTGGCAATTTATCGCTCAATTATCAGTTTACTAAGGATCTGTCCCTTAAACTACGTTCGGGTTTCAATTCAAATACTGTTAATGAGGACGAAGACTATCCATATAGCCTTATAGGCGGTAACCCGGATGGTAATTTTTCAACATCGGATGCTACCCATTTTGATATCACTACCGACCTGATCCTTACCTACAAGCATAAGTTCAGCAATAATTTTAACCTATCGGCAATTGCCGGCGCTGCCAGCTTTTTTAATGAAGATAAAGGTTTAAGTGCCTCAACTGATGGGCTTAGCGTACCTGGTCAGTATTACCTGACTAATTCAATAAACCCCATAACAGGATCAAACTACTTAGATCAAAGGCAGATAAACAGTTTATATGCTAATCTTGACCTGGAGTTGTACCACTTTATTTATTTATCCGGTACTGCACGAAGAGACCAGACATCTACCTTGCCTCTTGCAAATAATGCCTTTATATATCCATCAGTGGGTGTTTCGGCCGTGTTGTCCGACGCATTTAAACTACCGGAATTCATCTCATTTTTAAAGGTTCGCTCTACCTGGGCACAGGTGAATAGCGGTGCAATCAGCGCCACCAATCCTTATGCAAGCATCAACACTTATAACAATGCCAATAAGTTTAACGGTGTATCCTCGCTTAGCTACCCAACCAGTTATGATACCCCTAATCTTATACCCAACACCGTGCAGTCATGGGAATCGGGTTTGGCAATAGGTGTGCTGAAAAACAGGTTAAATGCAGATGTTACCTATTTTAGAAACCTGGAATTTAACAACTTTCAAAACATTACACCTTCCCAAACAAGCGGATACTCGAGTTTACTTGTAAATGCCAATGAATTTGTAAATAAAGGATTTGAATTTGTGCTAAACGGAAGCCCTATAAAAACAGATAATTTTCAATGGACATCGGGTTTTAACTTCAGCAATAATCATACATGGGTCAAAAGCGTAACTTACGATACTTATGGCGCCGGATATTATAACCAATACCTTAAAGTAGGGGACAGAATAGATAAACTCTATGTAAGTGAGGGTCAGTTTTCGGCCGATGGTAAACTTATTGTTGGGGCAAATGGCTATCCATTAAGTGCACTTTATTCAACTCCTATGGGGTACACTGACCCTAATTGGATATATGGATGGCAAAATACTTTCAATTATAAAAATATATCGCTCAACATATCGGTCGATGGCCGTTTAGGTGGCCTGAATTACTCTACGGTTAATGAAAAAATGGCATGGGGCGGTACCGCGCTAAGTACTGTAAATCAATATAGAATTGATGCCAATGCAGGAAAAAGCACTTTTATTGTTCCGGGAGAAGTAGTCGTTTCGGGTAGCGCCACGTATGACAGTCATGGAAATTTACTTACCGACACCAGGAAATACGCGCCAAACACCACTCCCGTAAATTATATTTCCTACATGGAGTCGACAGGTGGCAACCCTTATCAAAACAATTACTTTTACTATAGCGGTACATATTTGAAATTGCGCACAGTATCGCTTACCTACACCTTTTCGAAAAAAATGCTAAGTAAGCAAAAGGCGTTCAAAGCAGCCTCCGTATCATTAATTGGTAATAATTTACTGCTGTTCTCTAAATTACCAAATGCCGATCCGGACCAGTTGGGCAATAGCTATGAAACGCCTTCAACACGCAGTATAGGGTTCAATTTCAATCTTAAATTTTAACATTAATTATCAGTTAGTTCAATCATTCATTTTTAAATTTATTTATATGAAAAATAATTATTGGTTACTAAGTTTTCTTTTGTTAGGCTGCTTTTTTTCATCCTGCAAAAAATTTAGTTATTACCAAATAAACCCTAACCTGCCTACGCAGGCCGATCCTTCGCTCCTGTTACCTAATGTAGAGCAGATATTTTTTTCGACTATATCGGTTGAGAATGAGTTCAGCTGCCGTTATATGGTATATAGTGAAAGTGCAGATAATGGACAGTATTACGGCTGGACGAGAGGGACTTTTAATTACACCAACTTAAGCCAGGTTATAAAAATGGAGCAGGAAGCTGCCCGTGTAAATAAACCTAATTATAAATATCTCAGCAAGTTTTTCAGTTCATACTTTATTGTAGGTACTACCCAAATGTTTGGCGATGTACCTTATTCGCAAGCTGAACAATCCCTGCTGAATAATAACTTCAGCGCGGCTGCTTTACACCCCGTTTATGATAAACAGGAAGCTATTTATCTACAGGTTTTGAACGATTTAAAACTGGCCAGCGATTCGCTTTCTGCTTCCGGAGGGTTAATTAATAACGATCTTATATATGGCGGAAATATCACTCAATGGAAAAAAGCGATTAACTCCTATTATTTAAGGGTATTGATGAGCCTTTCGTTACATGCCAACGATCCCACCCTCAATATCGCGCAGCGGTTTAACGAGATTGTATCCAATCCCGCAAAATATCCATTGTTTGAATCCAATGCCGACAATGCACAATTGCAGTACTATGATATTGCCGGAAGCAGATATCCTTATTTTAATAGCAGTGAAGCCAAAATATACTACCTGATGGATAATTCATTTGTACAACTGCTGAAAGGATTGAACGATCCCAGGCTTTTTGTATACGGTGCACCTACAATCAATGCAACCTCAGCTGGGCTTACTCCGACAGATTTTAATGCTTATAACGGTGTGCAGGGAAGTGCCGTGATTAGTGTTATTCAGCAACAACAGTCATCGGGGAACGTTTCTCAAATCAACTCCCGTTATTACTTCGAACCCGCTAATGAACCGAGCGTATTAATGGGTTATTCAGAACTTCAGTTTTTACTGTCCGAAGCCGTAATAAGAGGCTGGATAACCGGAGATGCAAACAGTTATTACATAGCAGGGATAACGGCCGCGATGCAATTCTCTGATTATAGTTTTCCTGCCGCCCAGGGGGTTCCTTACACAGGCCCGTTATATTCTGATAATGATATTCAAACCTATTTAAGCCAGCCGGCAATCCCATTAAAGGCAGGGACCGAGATACAACAGATAATTACGCAAAAATACATCAGCATGTTTATGAACACAGGCTTACAGCCATTTTTCGAAAACCTGCGTACCGGTTTCCCGGTTTTTGATGTAGCAGGAGCAGGGATAATAAACCAGGTGAATGGGGTGAATGCTGTTCCTAAAAGGTGGATGTATCCTATAGATGAGATTGGCAATAACGCAGTCAATGTAAATAATGCCATTAAAAGCCAATACCCGAACGGGGATAATATTAATGGTGTGATGTGGTTGCTTCAACCACAATGATGAGCATACCAGGCGACCCTCAAATGGCGGGCGCTTAATTACACACTTAAAAGAAAGATGAGGCCGTACAGAATGCGGCCTCATCAATTAAGTGGCATCAAGAGAAAATGAGGCTGTTTCTTAAGTCGAAATCAAAAGCTGGTGTAAGAATTAAATTTCGACAATGTTTGATTTTCTTACAAAATCTCACAAAAAAAGAACAATTTCCAAATTGGAAAAGGCTCTTTTGAGTTAGTGATAAATCCATTTTCAAATTTTATTTGACTACCGTTAGTCAAAATTGACTTATGAAACTGCCTTATTTTTCTTCAAGAATAATAGAAAGTTTCTATTAATTGAACAATCAATATATTATTATATAAAATTTAAAATTCCTTTTGAGTAGTTTAGCTCATCACAATTATTAATATGGGTAGAAAAAGCCTTAAAGACACACGACGGCTTGAAATTATAGAAATATTTTACAGGGTAGCCAGAGAAGAAGGGTACGAAAACACTTCAATAGCTAAAATAGCAAAGGTGATGGATGTTAACCCCAGCCTTATACTACATTATTTTACAACCAAAGAAGATCTTACTTACGCCTTGATAGATTATATTCTTGAACGATATCTACTGATCTTTACAATAGAAAATAAAGAAAAAATTGTGCTTTCGGACTTGATCAATACCATTGAAATCCTTTTTTCAAAAAAGTGGAATTTATTATTTGACGATGGTTTATTTTATACTTTTTACGCTTTGGCATTTAGGGAAAAAATAATAAGAGAAAAATATAAAACTATCCTGGATTCACTTCGCCTGGAATTTGCATCTATGATTGAACAATGCCATACATGCAATCTGATAAATGTGCCGGATTACCAAGCTGCATCCGACTTAATTTTTGTTCTTGTTGATGGTGCTTATTTCTATCTTTCCCTGGAAAAAGACAAAGAGGTTTATGATCAAAGGCTGGATTATTATAAAGTGAAAGCCTATCAAATTTTAGGAATAGATCCATCAAACATTTCTAACATCCCTGTTGTTTCTTATCTGACGACCTAAAGCATATACTCCTATAAACATCCATAGCAGATTAGCAACTACATTTGGCAGATCATTACTATAAACTGCAGTTATTACCAGGCAAAGTCCCCCTATTATATTAAACAATTGGAATCCGCGGCGCTCCGCCGTTATAACTTTCATACTTAATAACAAATAGCCCATAGTGCATAAAATAACGCCAAGCCAACCAATAATAATTAATATCATTACGTATAAAAAGGGTATAAACGTTTATAAATATAAATTGTGATATTTAGGTTGGTATCCCGCTGAAAATGATCAGTCGTCCCGGGGGCAATATGGAAATGTGTGCTGCTGATATTTGCCTGCCGGGTAAATGATTTGTTTTGTTATCCTAAATTCCGAAACGCCAGAATTACAAAGTAACCTATCAAATGTTAACTGTAGGTACAGGCATAATTAAATTAACCGAATATTCAGTAAATTTTTTATTACAATACTTAAATGATTTTTTTAAGCTAAATTAGAGCACTTTATGGGTAGAAAAAGTTTAAAAGAAGATCAGCAGAAGAAGATTATCGAAGCATTTTACAACGTCGCAATCAAAGAAGGAATTGAAAATACTTCTTTTGGAAAAGTGGCAAAAGAATTAGGGATGCCCCCCAGTCTCGTGGTCCACTATTTCTCCAATAAGGAAGAATTGCTGCTTGGTTTGATTGGCTTTATTATTACCAGTTATAAACAAATCTATCAGCCGGAAAGCGCTGATGTTAATTCATTGGAAAGACTTACAGAAGTGTTGAATAACATATTTTCAAAAAAATGGAACTGTTATATCGATGACAGTATCTTTTATAATTGTTTTGCTCTTATTTTCAGAAATCCGCTGATCAAATCCAGCTTCAGGGAAATGCATTTGTTACTCCGGGAGTGGCTCAAAACCTTGATCCAGGAGTGCGTGGATCAAAAATTAATTCAGTGTGATGACCCTGCGCATGCTGCTGACGTAATCTTTGTCATATCAGATGGCGCATACTATTTTTTAAGTATGATCGATGATCCAAACGAATATGATCGTCACTCAGAAAATTACCGGTTGGAAGCCTTCAAAATCCTGGGGCTTAATTCGCATCAACGCAGCTAATTGTTTTTGAGGGAAAAAGTCATGATACTTTGGCCTTATTTTAATATGCCAATCAATAGATTGAAAATTTTATAGATACACTATTCCATTGCCGGTTTATTTTATCGAAGCATTACGAAAATCAATGCAAACTGTTCTTATTCGTCTTCATCCTTGAACTGAGGGTCTGTTTTAAGGCCGAGCGCTTTTAAACCTTTTCCATGCGCCCCAAAGAACGCTTTCGGAAATGGCTGGTCACCGTGAACCGTTGACCACAGATATTCACTAAATAACAACGCATCTTTATCGTTGAGATCGGGTTTGGAAAAATCCATTTTTTCTGTTAATGGCGCTAACCTTGAAGTAGTTTTACTGGCCATTTTTTTCTTTGGGGGGTTCATCTCATTTATCGCAATAGCCGGCGTTAAAGAGGTATAACCGGTATAATCAGGATTTTCGTTAAAACATTCTGTCATTAAAGGCGCAATTGCCACTAATTGGTTCATGGGCTGTACCCCGAAAATCTGGCAAATCGTATGTAGCACTGATGCCTGGTTATAAAATTTGCTGATGATGGTATGGCGCTTTACATAAGGGCCAGCCACGAAACAAACCGACCTGTGGCCATCTACGTGGTCTGTTCCGCTTTGCGGGTCATCTTCGTTAACAAATATGGCCATGTCTTTCCAAAAAGGGCTCTTTGAAAGCGCTTCGATGACCCTGCCTGTCGCCTGGTCATTATCTGCCACATAAGCGCGTGGAGCCGGCAGTTTTTCGTCATACCCGCTGGTGTGGTCGTTCGGCAGATAAATAATGGTAAAGTCCGGAAAGCTGCCTTTTGCTTCATACTCCTTTAGCGCTTTAACAAATACATCAGCCCTTATTTGGTCAGGGATGCTCAAATTCCAACCGGGGAAACGCAAATCGCTATATTTTTCCAGGCTTTTCGCCTGGTATCCGCACTTGTACCATGCGGAATCACTTTGCTCTTTCCATCCATTGTATAAGTCTGTCCAGGTTTTACCTTTTGTTACATCCGCTAAATCAAACTCCCCGAAATTTCTGAAAGATATACCTTTACGCAACAGGTGGTTCCAGATAAAGCCACAACCAGCATAGCATAAAGGATCTGTACCGAAGTCATATGCGCACCGCCCGCCTGAAAAATCTTTTTCGTGGTAGGGCGAAGAAATGCCCTGGGTTGCCCATTGATGACCGTCGCTTGAGTTAACGCCGTTGCAATAATAATTATCTAACAGAACAAATTGATCGGCAAGGCTATGCGCATTAGGGGTTACCTGTTTGGCATATTCAACCAGGGCGGAGTCGCAGTTCCCTTTTCCAAAATCGCCTAATTCCTGGTCAAATTTTTTGTTTTCCCTGATGATATAGACAACATGTTTGATAGCAGAAGGCTCGCCCACGTTAACCGGAACCGGTTTTGGCCTGGCGTTTAAATTCGCTTCGGCCTGTGCTCTCAGCATTTCGATAAAATGAAATCCTTTCTCTGCTTTTGCAGTGTAGTTGTCCAATTGGGTTTTATTGCCGGGCAGTACAACTTTTTGTAAAGAACCCTGCTTCAACGGGGTCACATTGCCTATAAAAAGGTCATTCGCAGTAACACATACTGCACCCGGAAATCCGCCACCTGCAATAAATCCATACGGGCCTTTTTGCGGCTGCTGAGGGTCAATGAGGGCGATTGAATTATTGCCTGCATTGGCCGCATATAATACTTTTCCGTTAGGGCTAAATGCTAACCCGGTTGTAAGGCTTCCATAAGGAAGCGACGGATCAGGTTTGGTATCGATAGTTTGTACAACTTTAAATTTTTTTGCATCTATCACGCTTATACCGTCACCGCTATCATCGGTTACATAGAGTAAGTTGCCATTGGGCGACAAAACCATTGATTCAGGGTAAATGCGGGTTTTGATCTCATGAATTACTTTTCCTGATTGAATATCAATTACCGTAACAGACCCGCGCAACGCGATGGAACGGTCATCAACAGCAACTTTTGTTCCGGCAGATTCTTCAGTTCTGTCTTCCCTTTTGGGGTCGGGGCCGCCAAAATTGCTAACAAACGCATACCTTTTGTCGTTGCTGATAACAATAGCATATGGGCAAACGCCAACTGGTATTTTGCGCAGCACTTTACCCTTATCAATAGCCACAACCGCAACCTGGTTTGGAATAGCAAGCGCCACATAAGCAATGTGATCGTCAACCAATCCTATTCCTAAAGGTGTTGTTGTTTTCTTGTCAACCGATAAATCAATTTTTTTTGTCATTTTAAATCCGCCGGATTTACTAATGCTTCCTATGTATAAATTTCTTTGTGCACCGGTGAAGTAAACGGTAGAGTCATTACTACTGACAGCCAGGCCGTACATTGAACCGGATTCGCCTTTTTCATACGCAAACTGGTTAACTACCTTAAAATTGTCAGCATTAATAACAGCCAAACCTTTATTGCTCTTTGAAACGAGCAATTTATTTTGCTGGGCCAATTCCAAATTCAATACCCGGGTTCCTTTGGCTAAGTCCAGGGTCAAACCTGCAGGATTGAATATCTGGCTGTTGACAAACATTTTATCACCCGCAGAAAGTTGGTTCCATGAGGTGTCTGCCGGAGCTTTAACGTCCTTTCTTCGCACAGGTGTTTCAGGTGCCTGAGCTTGCAGGTATTGACTAACCAAAAGTAAAAAGGGCAAGCATAAACTTTTTATCAAAAGGGATTGTGGAACTTTCATAGCTATCAGATGGGTATATAAATGTTAGTTGGTAATTTCTTCAATCGAATAATTGTATAATACCCGGATTAAATTTTATCAGTAATGCATTTTACCATTTAACTTTCGGGAAGTTTTTTTTATTGAACAAGTGTTCAACAAAAATAAGTGATGTTCATTAATGGTAAATTATATTAATGTTAACAAAGAATAAAGTATGGTTACATAGAATTATACTTTTCCGTCCCTCACCGCACATTTTTAAATCAACTGGTATTATAATAGAAGAACTTAAATTAAAATGTGCTTTTTGATTATTATTCCTTTTTTGCTGACGGGGGAGTTTTATAATAGCTTTGTATACACTAATCACATAAAAAGTGCGCCAAATACCAACTAAATAACTGAATTACGAACTATAAAGTAGCAATTTACCAAAACAACTGACAGGACCAATTAATCCATTATAGAGTTTAAAACCTGCATTTTTACGCTATATAGGCACTTTAAGGCATTAAAAAAGCCCCTTAGATTTCTCTAAGAGGCTGTAATTTTTGTGGTATCAGCTGGGATCGAACCAGCGACACAAGGATTTTCAGTCCTTTGCTCTACCGACTGAGCTATGATACCGCCCTGTTTGGGGACTGCAAATGTAGCGTTTTTTTTATTCTACCTTAATTTTTTTTGAAAAAAGATGGAGGAGGTTGAAAAGTTGTAATGTTGAAAGGTTGAAAGGTTAGAAAACTGTTGTAAAAAAGGCTTTTTCAAGGTTGGGTTAAATCAACTTTATAACATTCCAACAACAAAACAACTTTAACATTCCAACAACAAAACAACTTTAACATTTCAACCTTACAACAATTCTTTTATATTTGAAAAATACTATGCATGCATAATGATTGCACAAATTATCTTCATCATCATCCTGGCTGCGGCTGTTTACCTGTTCAGTAAAAACGTCGGCAAAATAAGGCGCAATATATTGTTGGGGTGCGATACCGACCGCTCGGATAATCCCGCCCTGCGGTGGAAAACTATGGCAAAAATAGCTTTAGGCCAAACTAAAATGGTAAAGCGGCCACTTGCTGCGGTAATGCACTTTTTTATTTATGTGGGCTTTATCATCATCAACCTTGAGGTGATGGAGATCATGATCAATGGCATATTTGGCTCACACCGTATTTTTTCAAAGCCGTTGGGCGGCCTTTACGATTTGCTTATAGGCGGCTTTGAGATACTGGCGCTGCTGGTGCTTACTGCCTGCGTGGTTTTCCTGGCCCGGCGTAATATTGCCCATTTAAAACGTTTCAGCGGCGTAGAGATGACCGAATGGCCAAAATCCGATGCAAATTATATCCTCATCATCGAAATACTGTTAATGACTGCCTTTTTAACCATGAATGCTGCCGATCATAAGCTGCAGCTGTTAAATTTCGGGCATTATATAAAGGCGGGCAGTTTCCCGGTAAGTTCGTTTATTAGTCCTTTGCTGCCCGATAGCGCCAGTTCGCTGGAAATTATCGAGCGGGTTTGCTGGTGGTTCCATATCATCGGGATACTGGCTTTTTTAAATTACCTGCCTTATTCAAAGCATTTTCATATCCTGCTGGCATTCCCAAATACTTATTATTCAAACCTGCACCCCAAGGGTGAGTTTACCGATATGGCATCTGTTACCAACGAGGTAAAAGCAATGCTCGATCCTTCGTTTGTACCTGCAACAACTGCCGAACCGGGCCGCTTCGGGGCGAAAGATGTAACCGACCTCACCTGGAAAAACCTGATGGAGGCCTATACCTGTACCGAATGTGGCAGGTGTACTTCGGTTTGTCCGGCCAATATAACGGGTAAGTTACTGTCGCCGCGTAAAATTATGATGGATACCCGCGACCGCATTACCGAAGTGGGCAATAATATTGATAAACACGGCAAAGATCACCAGGACGGCAAAGCATTACTGGACGATTACATTACCCGCGAGGAGCTTTGGGCCTGCACCACCTGCAATGCCTGTACTGATGCCTGCCCCGTAAATATTAACCCGCTTGAAATTATAACCGAAATGCGCCGCTATATTGTGATGGAAGAATCACAGGCCCCGGCAAGCCTCAATAATATGTTTGGTAACGTTGAAAATAACGGTGCACCGTGGAAATACAGCAACGCGGATAGGTTGAACTGGAAAGAGAGTTCATAGCTGATGGCTCATAGTTCATGGCCGAAATGCTGTGGGTTATGATTATTCTACTATGAACCATGATCTATGAACCATGAACTAAAAAACAACTATGAACTATGAACCATTAACTGTCCCTACCATGGCCGAAATGGCGGCTGAAGGCAAGCAGCCCGAAATATTGTTTTGGGTGGGATGTGCCGGCAGCTTTGATGAACGGGCGCAAAAAATAACACGTGACATTTGTAAGATACTCAACCATGTGGGTATCAGCTTTGCCGTGCTCGGGACTGAAGAAAGCTGTACAGGTGATCCTGCTAAACGCGCGGGTAATGAGTTTTTGTTCCAGATGCAGGCCATTGCCAATATACAGGTACTGGATGCTTATCAGATAAAAAAAATAGTGACCGGCTGCCCCCATTGTTTCAACACCATAAAAAATGAATATCCCGGCCTCGGCGGCAATTACGAAGTGATACACCACTCGCAGCTGATACAGCAGTTGATTGATGATGGCAAGCTAAAGGCCGAAGGCGGCGAAAGCTTTAAAGGCAAACGGATTACCTACCACGACCCTTGTTATTTGGGCCGGGGCAATAACGTTTATGAAGCGCCCCGTGCCGCCCTTGAGGTTTTAGATGCTGAACTGGTGGAGATGAAACGCTGCAAATCAAACGGTCTGTGCTGCGGTGCTGGTGGCGCCCAGATGTTTAAGGAACCGGAAAAAGGCAAAAAAGATATCAACGTGGAGCGTATGACCGACATCCTTGAAACAAAGGCAACCGTAGTTGCCGCCGCCTGTCCTTTTTGTATGACCATGCTGCGCGATGGCGTAAAACACGAGAATAAAGAGCAGGATATACAGGTGCTGGATATTGCAGAGATCACCGTAAGGGCGAACGGGTTATAAATTTCTATTGAAACTTTATTTTTTTGATATTTATTTATGGCCATTCCAGAAAACTTCTTAGCCTTGTTAAGCCATCCTAATCCGGCGTTAGCAATTAAATTTAGCCACGATGCTGATGAAGAGCCGATAGTTGTCGGAATAAGGAACATCTTAGGGTCAAAACAAGAGAAAGCTGGGCACCATTATATTGAATCAATTAACAAAGATGGCATTATCGACTCATTTTCGGATTTCTACGATAGATATGACGGAGGTGGCCTATTTTCTCCTTATGGCAACCCGAATGTAAAACAAAAACCGCTTATCCAATTGGTTCCCGCTATCCATATCCGGGAGTTTACTTCACAGTATGAACCAGGTGGTGATAAAGCATGGATTATGGATTACAACAAAACTAAAACTATTTATCGTGATGGCCACAAATGGATTGCTTTTGCCCAGGTGGTTGAAGGGCCTTCGTGTTTATGTATGTTCATTACCGGCGAAAATGCGGGCGGGGTCTTTTTTGCTGAACCTGAACCGCATTTTAATACATTGAAACCTATTGCAAAAAACTTTAATGCATTTTTAGAAAGAATAGCAAAAGACCCAGCAGCTTTACTTAGAATAATACGCGCTTATGTTACCGTAAAACAGCGTAACGATGATAACTTCGGGTATTTGGCCACCTCGTATTTGCCAAATGCAACCGACATTTTATCAGTTATTCCAGAAAATAAATCACTTTGGAAAAGAATTTTTCGATAGAATATCCTAACTAAATTGGATGCCGAAATAAACCATAATTTCGTTATAATCCCTTCGCCTTAAAATAATTAAAAGCTTCGCGCAGGCTATCCAGTCGTTCGGGCTCCATGTTTTTAACTGGGATATTGAGTACAGTGGTCATCGAATCAACATCGCCCTTGCGGTCATTATAAGTTTGTACAATAATGTCATCGGCAATGGTGCGCAACTCAAGGGTACCATTATTTGCGCTGCCCATATAATCTATATCATTAAAATTATGCAGGTTAAAAGAGTAGTACTCTTGTTTTCCTTTTGCAAAAGTTTTGCGCAGGCGGATAAAATAATCGGTAGTTACAGTAAGCTCCACCTTTTTTAATTTAACGTCGCCAGACGAGTCGTACGACTGGGCAAGGCAGCGGTTTGTGTACGCCAGCCAATCCTGCTCATCAAAAGCATATTTAAAGCTATAACTGGCTGCAATTATTATCAGGGCGGCAATAACGGTAAGAACTTTTTTAGCTTTCATAGTAAAAACAGGTGTTACATATCAATTAACGTAATTTTAGATATCTGATTTTAACATGACAACAAATGTAAAGCCTTAATTAATAAAATGTATAGCTTTGTGCATGCAATTTTCAGAAAATTCGAGAGTTTGGGTTTACCAGGCCGATAGAAAGCTATCGGACAGCGAAACACAGCAAGTACAAATACAGCTGGATAACTTTGCAAAAAGCTGGACGGCGCACAACAACCAGCTAAAAGCCAAAGCCGAGGTGCGTTATAACCGTTTTTTAATATTGGTAGTTGACGAAGGCCAGGCAGGAGCCAGCGGCTGCTCCATTGATAAATCTGTCCGCTTTATAAAAGATATTGAGCAACAATTCAACATCAACCTGCTCGACCGTTTTAATTTGGCTTACCGCCAAGGTGAAGAAGTATTATCCGCCCCGCGAAATGACTTTGAGGCTTTGCTAAAACAAGGTAACATTAATACCAATACCATCGTGTTTAATAACATGGTGCAAAATTTAAAAGAGCTGCAAACCAAATGGGAAGTACCTTTTAAAGATAGCTGGCATATACAGTTGTTTGGGAATTTGGTGGTTGGGTAAGATTTAACTAACCTTTTCCTCTATTATATTACCGAACAGTTTAAATTTTAACACAAAGATACAGAGGAGGCACAAAGTACACTGAGGCTTTGTTAATTTTCATTTTTTTGCGTCCTCCGTGCTTTCTTAGTGTTCTCTGTGTTAAAAATATCAACCATCCTTTTTAAATCCCTGATCTCAAACATTTGCTGAATTAATTTTTGGTAATTATCTTTAGGCTATGGAACAACATGATAGCCGGGTTGATGCTTACATAGCTAAGTCAGCCCCGTTTGCACAGCCTATTTTAAAACACCTACGGGAGTTGGTACATTCCGTATCGCCTTTGCTGACCGAGACTATGAAATGGGGCTTCCCGTTTTTTGATTATAAAGGTTCAGTTTGCCAGATGGCAGCCTTTAAAGCGCACATGGGATTTGGCTTTTGGAAACAAAAACAACTGAATGATCCGGGTAAATTAATTAAAGAGGAAGATGGCACCGCGGGGAGTTTTGGAAAGATCACCAGGTTAAATGATCTGCCTGCCGACGAAATCCTGATCGATTTTATAAAACAGGCCATGAAATTAAACGAGGCCGAAAATAAAAAACCGGTCGAAAAAAAGGTAACAATGCCCAAAGCTCCTATTGAAATGCCCATTGATTTTGCAGATTTATTGGCTGCAAACGCAAGGGCGTTTGAAATATACCAGCAATTCAGCCCGTCACATAAACGCGAATACCTTGAATGGATAGTGGACGCCAAAACCGATGCTACCCGCCAAAAACGGATGCAAACAGCTATTGAGCAAATAGTTGAAAAGAAATCTAAAAATTGGAAATACCAGAGCTAAGCACACTCAACGAATGCAATTAATTGAAAGAAAACCTTCTGTAAAAGTTTTGTTTAAACGGCTTTTAATAGCATTTGGAGTGGATATTGTTTTGTTTGTTGTTTTTATAATTTGGTTAAATCCGGAACCAGACGACCCCGACGTTGAAATTTTTCTTTTGTGGGGAGTATTTATTACCAATATCTGTTTGGCTGTGGTCAGCCGATATACTATTAGAAAATTATATATTGTTTTTGTATTAAATAGCATTTTTGCAACATTGATCTTTCATTTCATGCTCAACGCATGGATAGCCTACAAGTAAATAATTGTTAATTCCGGATATGAGCCATCAACCATCAACTACCTCAAAAATCCAGCGGCCCCAGCCGGCGCATATTTCTTCGTATAAGGTATTGCCGGTGGCGTACATAATCACTCGGGTCAGTTGCTGACCATTTTAACGGATTGGGCCAGATGGAAGCAATAGCTGCGGCCTGGTAATTGTTCAGGTCGCTTGCCGGTTTATGAAAATAAGCCTGTGAAGCCGCCTCTACCCCGTAAATACCATCGCCCATTTCAATTACATTGAGGTAAACTTCCATAATGCGTTTTTTGCCCCAAAAAACTTCCATCAGCAAGGTAAACCAGGCCTCAAATCCTTTTCGGATAAGGGACCTGCCGGGCCATAAAAAAACATTTTTTGCCGTTTGCTGTGTTATGGTGCTGCCACCTATAAGTTTTTTGCTATGCTCATTTTTTTTGTAAGCAGCTTCCATCGCGTTAAAATCAAAGCCATGGTTTTCTAAAAAAGTTTGGTCTTCGGCGGCAACTGCGGCGCGTTTCATGGGCTCGCCTATTTCATCAAAGCTTTTCCATTGCTTGTCTATCTTCCAATCTTTACCATCGGCTTTTCGTTCAAAGCCACGCTGTATCATCAGGAAAGTTATGGGCGGGTTTACAAAACGGAACAGTACTACAAAAAAAATGCTGCTCCCAACAAAAAAGATGAATAGCAACTTTAATATCCTGAAAGTAAGCCTGAAAAAACCTCCGCTGAAAAAGCCTTTTGAATTTGATACGCCGGATTTCCTTTTTGCCGTAGTCTTAGTATTCCGGGTAGTTTTCATTTTTTAAAAGTACAAAATTCAATATTGCTTTAATAATAGTTCAAAAAAATAGCATGGCAACCGAAATTACCATGCTATTTTATGCTTATTTAATTTTATAAAGCAAAATTCCAAACAGCCTTCGCTGCTATCTGGCTATAGCCACCACCTGGTTCTACCCGATTTTCGTAGGCTAAGCTAATGTCAAGGCGATTTTTGCCGCTATAGCCCATAGGGAGTGAATACCCTATGCCGGGCGAATATATAAATGCAGTTGTTTGGCCGGTATAGTCACCAGGGTATGCATTTACATTGAACGAGGCCCCCGCATAACCTTCTAAAAATACTTTAGGCGCTACATATATTTTAAGCCCTGCTTCTACCGGTATAAAAGATGCAACAGACCCATAATTGTAGGTTGAAGCGCCAAAGCCGTTACCATAATACCCAAATGAATAACCGCCTTGCGACACATAAAAAGTATAACCAGTTGTTAGCAATAGGCTAACTGCGGACTTGTTAATGGGGAATTCGAAGTTCACTGATATCCCGCCTGCTTCCGGGTAAGCGCCTGACGCTGCACCAACTGCAAAACCCGAACTTAAGCCAACACCAATTTTAGTTGTCGGCGTATTATTGTTGTTATTATTATAATATTGTGCAGAAGCAGCATAAACTGTACCTGCTAAGATTGTTAATAAAAGAAAAAGTTTTTTCATTGATTTGATATTAATTTAAAAAAGAAACGCAAAGGAATTAATTAAATTTCATAGGCCGGTACCAAAAATGAAATTGTATTGTAATCTTTACTTTGATTTCGATTTTTTCGCTCTTGTTTGTCTCTTACGATACCCAAGAGGTTGCACACTTTCGGGTTAATTTCATTGACGGCATGTATAATAAAACCTGCCGATATAATAAAACACTTTTATGAGAGGAAATAGATTAAATAAATAATTTACATGCCAAAATTGAATATAGCGTGAAACGAAACTTGGCTAAAATCACTGATAGCGTTACTATAATTAATCCGGTTTTCGTAACTAAAGCCGAGGTCAAGGTTGTTTTTTGAAGCCTTGAAAGGAATGTCATAGCCTATACATGGTGACACAATGGGTGCAATTGTTTGGTTTCCCCCGGGATGATAGTTAATAAAAAAAGAGACCCCTGCATCGCCCTCAAGATACAATTTATCGACGACGTAAAATTTGCCGCCGATTTCCACGGGGACAAACGACCAAATTGTGCCTGTGGCGGGGCTGTCATTGAACTCGTTATTGGGATCATAAGAACCGAGAGTGACATCGCTTGCTGCATAAAATGAAAATCCGGTTTTAAATATCACACTGAACGGGCTGTTGTTAACAGGGTACTCAAGTCTGAATATCAGTCCGCCCGCATAAGGGGTAGTTGAGGCGTTCGGAGGCAACGGGGCACCATAACTGAGGCCCACGCCCCACGTAGGGGTAGCGCTATTACTTTGTGCAAAAACCCCAACCGCCGGGGAAAGTAAAAAGGATAATAAAAGTAAAGTTCTTTTCATGTGATAAAATTTGATTTGGATTGCAAAATACCCTTTTATTTCGGATGCCGGATTTTTGATTTCGGATTGTTAAGTGTATTAAACCCTGGATATAGCTTAAGTTGCAAAGAAAAAGGTGCCCTGCTTTCGCAAAACACCTAGCCCCCTCTAAATCTCCCCCGGTAGGGGAGACTTTGATTTGCAAGTTTAAAATCCTATCAAAATAAAAAAGGTGCTTGCGAACAAAACACCTTTGATATTTTTTTAAAGTCTCCCCAACAGGGGGAGATTTAGAGGGGGCTTGAATTACTCTGCTACCACTTCAAACGGCACCTGTACCTTAACTTCTTTGTGCAGGTTTACGTTTGCAACGTATTCGCCAACAAATTTTGGTTCAGTTTCAAAAGTGATACGGCGGCGGTCAACTTCAAAGCCTTCTTTTTTCAAAGCATCAGCAATTTGAATTGTGTTGATAGCGCCAAATATTTTACCGGTTTCGCCAGCTTTGGCGCCGATAGTAAGTTTTACACCTTCTAAACGTGCAGCAATAGCATCGGCATCCTTGCGGATCTTTTCTTGTTTAAACTGTGCCTGTTTAAGGTTTTCAGCTAAAACTTTGCGTGCCGATTCAGTAGCCTGTATAGCATAACCCTTAGGGATAAGGTAGTTACGGCCATAACCTGGCTTTACCTTTACTACATCGTCTTTATCGCCGAGGTGTTTTACGTCTTGTTTTAAAATAACTTCCATTTTATTTACCTCCCGATTATTTTAATGAGTCTGTAACATAAGGTAATAAACCGATGTGGCGTGCGCGTTTAACGGCCTGTGCCACTTTGCGCTGAAATTTTAACGAAGTACCTGTTAAACGGCGTGGTAATACTTTACCCTGGTCGTTAATAAACTTCAATAAAAAGTTAGCGTCTTTATAATCGATATACTTTATACCGTTCTTTTTAAAACGGCAGTATTTTTTACGTGTGTCCTCCACTTTGGGGGCTGTTACGTATTTAATTTGGTCGTTTGCCATTAGTTTGCAGCCTCCTCTGTTTTAACTGATTTCTTTTGGTTAAATGCGCCGCTGCGTTTTTTCTCATTGTATGCAATGGCATGTTTGTCCAAAGCGATAGTGAGGAAACGCAAAACACGCTCATCGCGCCTTAATTCGATCTCCAGTTTGTTAATTAAATCACCCGGAGCCCTGAATTCAGTTAAGTGATAGTACCCAGTCGTCTTTTTTTGGATTGGGTACGCAAGTTTTCTCAAACCCCAATTATCCTCCTGGACAATTTCGGCTCCGTTATCAGTAAGCACTTTGCTGTATTTGGCAATAGCCTCAGCAGCAACTTCAACTGATAACAACGGGGTTAGAACGATCACGATTTCGTACTGTTGCATTGTTATACTTTGATTTTTAATAAATTACCCGCTATTACGGGGCTGCAAAGATAGATATTTTTGTGAAAAAGTGTATACCTTTTGTAGAAATTTTGTTGCAATATCGAAGCAAGGTTATACATACATTTTTGAAGCGATAGGTCTTTGTGTCACTTTGTGCAATCTTTGTGGCCTTTGCGGTGAAAAATTAACCACCAAGGACACAAAGGTTTCACGAAGATCAC
>JABDCF010000037.1 GCA_013288235.1 Bacteroidota bacterium
TCACCATTCCCAAAAATGGGAATTTGTATCCCCGGGTTTTTCTTTATTTCGCGAATGAGTGTCCAGTCGGCAACACCCTTATACATTTGCGAACGCGTACGCCCGTGAATAGTGAGGGCTTTTATACCCACATCCTGCAAACGTTCGGCAACTTCGTACACATTTTTGGTATTGTCATCCCACCCAAGCCTTGTTTTTACTGTTACCGGCAAGTGCGTGGCGTTAACCACAGCTTTGGTCATGGCCACCATTTTATCGATATCCTGCAATAAGCTTGCGCCTGCACCACGACAGGCCACCTGTTTTACAGGGCAGCCGTAATTAATATCTATAAGGTCGGGGTTGGCAAGCGAAGCAATTTCTGTTGCTTCGCGCATATGATCAATGTCGCTGCCGAATATTTGTATGCCTATCGGGCGCTCGTATTCAAAAATATCAAGTTTCTGTCGGCTTTTGGCAGCATCGCGTATCAACCCTTCAGATGAGATAAACTCCGTGTACATCATATCCGCCCCGTTTTGCTTGCACACATAACGGAACGGCGGATCGCTTACATCCTCCATCGGGGCAAGTAATAGCGGGAATTCCCCTAAATCAATATTTCCAATTTGTACCGGCATGACTTATCTTCGTTGCAAAAATACGAATATTTTAAGAATATGATAGACAGTCCCTACAACAAGCCTTATAACCAGATACATCCGGGATTGCAATTTTTGATTTTTTCAGCCCTCTTTCTATTAGTTCTAATTGTGGGTAATTTAATAGGCGCTGCTATAGCTGCAGCCCTGTATGGTGTAAACGCCGTTACAGATGCTTTGGAATTAAACCTTACATCGCCACATGCCGCCGCGGTATTGTGGATATTACAAACTACAGGCACTACTTTTCCTATTATTACCGCACCGGTTATTTTTGCTGTTTTAATTGTAAGAGAACCGGCTGGCTACATAAAACCTAATTTCAAATTTAAGTGGACGCTGCTGTTAGTGGTTTTAGCGGTGATGTTTTTTTCGAACCCGGCAATTGAATTTTTATCAAACCTAAACCAAAAAATGGTGTTGCCGCCCTGGCTAAAATGGATGCGCGACAGTGAGGACAGCGCGGAGAAGCTGATGGAGGTGATGCTGCAAATGAAAACCATTCCCGGGTTGATATTTGATGTGCTGTTAATTGGCCTGGTGCCTGCCATTATTGAGGAATTTATGTTCAGGGGCGTTTTACAAACCATATTTGTGCGCTGGACGAAAAACACCCATGTTGCCATTTGGATAACCGCTATTCTATTTAGCGCTTTTCATATGGAGTTTTTCGGGTTTTTGCCAAGGCTTTTATTAGGTGCGCTTTTTGGTTATTTTGTAGCCTGGAGCGGCAGCATATGGCCTGCGGTTTGGGCGCATTTTTTAAACAATGCCACTGCCGTAATTGCTACCTATCTTTATCAGCATAAACATATAAAAGCCAATCCCGATGACCAGCACCTGTTTAATACGCTGAGTTATTTAATTAGTTTTGCGCTTATGTTTAACTTGCTTTTGTTATACAGAAAAATAGCATCAAAAAAAATCAACCTGCCAGCGGATATTAATGGAGAAGAACTGGGTTAAAATTTTTACTTCTACTGATTTTTATAAATCGGAAATGATAAAGCAAGCACTGATAGCGCAGCATATAGAAACTGTTGTGCTAAATAAACAGGACTCATCGCACCGTACCTTTGGCAATATTGAGCTATATATCCACCAGCAAGATTTTAGCGACGCCATTGAGACGCTTATCCTCAACCAGATTAATTTATGAAAACACGCGCCATTACCGGGTTCTTTTTTATTGTTGTGATGCTGGCATCAGTGCTGTTAGGGCATTATGTATTTGATATATTTTATTTAGTACTGGCGATATTTTGCCTGTACGAGTTCTATTCGTTGATAAAACAAAGTGGCATAAGCCCTAACAAAACAACTGGTATTTTAAATGGTATATTACTTTACGTTACCACAGCGGCAATAAGCTGGTCGGATAATGATCCGGGGTTTTATTACTCGCTTTTAATCCTGGTGTTTAGCGTCACAGCTATATTTGTGCAGGAACTTTTTAAAAAGTCGAAAGCCCCAATCACAAACATAGCCTATACCATTTTTGGCAGCATATTTATAGTGGTGCCTTTTTGCTTTTTTCATGCCATGGCCTATGTTAACCGTTATGTTGCCATTAATATTCATTTCCCATTGGCATTTTTATTATTGCTTTGGGCCAATGATACAGGGGCTTACCTGGTGGGCGTAAAGTTTGGCCGCACCAAACTGTTTGAACGCCATTCGCCCAAAAAAACATGGGAAGGCTTTATAGGCGGTGTGCTTATAAGTGCGGGCGTTGCTTTAATTATAGCCCATTTTTATGCTGAATTGATGTGGAGTCAATGGGTTATTATAGCGGTGTTGATATCATTTTTTGGCACCACCGGCGACCTGATAGAATCAATGTTTAAACGCAGCATAAATGTTAAAGACTCCGGTGGTATTTTACCCGGTCACGGCGGCCTTCTCGATAGGTTTGATGGGTTGTTTTTGGCAGCACCTGTCGTTTATACTTACCTGTATTTGATAACCAATTGGCGGTATTAAACGAAAGCTTTGTGCACTTTGTGAAACCCTTAGCGCCCTCTGTGTTAAAAAATTATCTGTCAGCCTAACTCATTCCAAATTACTAACTTTGCAAAAACACATTAAAAATGACCATTCATAAAGAAGGCTATACATCCATTGCACTTTGCATCCTGTTTATATTTGTATTAAACGCGGTAATACAGTTTTATTTCCCACAGGCTTTTGTTGTAAAATGGATTATCTATATACTGTCGTTTTTCTTGTTTGTCATAATTTTACAGTTTTTCCGCAGCCCATCCCTTACTATAAACGAGGACGAAACGCAAGTGCTTTGCCCCGCCGATGGAAAAGTAGTGGTGATTGAAGAAACTACAGAAACTGAATATTTAAAAGATAAACGCATACAGATTTCGGTATTTATGTCGCCTGTTAATGTGCATATTAACCGTAACCCCATATCGGGCGTTGTTAAATATTTTAAATATAACCCGGGTAAATACCTTGTTGCCTGGCATCCAAAATCGTCCACCGAAAACGAGCGTACCACCATTGTTATCGAAAATAGCGAAGGCGTGCCTGTATTGTTCCGTCAAATTGCGGGGGCGCTTGCCCGCCGTATAGTTTGGTATGTAAAAGAAGGCGATATAGTTGGCCAGGGCCAGCAATTCGGCTTTATAAAATTTGGTTCGAGGGTTGACGTTTTTTTACCGCTGGGGTCCGAAATTAAAGTCGGTTTGCAGCAGGTAGTAAAAGGCGGTAAAACCATCCTGGCCGAGCTACCAAAGAAAGTTGCACCAACACCAGTGCCCGCGAAAGCAGCCCAAAAACAAGATGCCGACGATGCTTTTGAAACTGTTGCCGCAGCAAGGCCGGTAAAAAATACGATTAAGAAGAAAGTCTAAGACTAAGATTTGCTGGATTGAGGGGTGGTAGGATTAAGGCGCAATTAAAACTCCTGCCATTGTTTACGTTGTCTCGTCATTGTTAGTGTTATTGCAACAGCTGTTCGGAAGATTACTTTTCTCCCTCAAATATAGGGTAGGGTGTCATGCTGAGGCACTCGAAGCATCCGGGCAAAGGCCTTTACACCATGCATAAACGCTAACACACAGGTCGCTATGCCCAATGCGCATGCTTCGAATGCCTCAGCATGACACCCCTTTTTTATTCTTTCGAACACCAATAAAGGTGGAGTAAAAAAGCGAAGCACAATGTATCCCGGCTAAATCCACAAAAAAACCTTCCCGGAAAAAATCCGAAAAGGCTTTTTAATATCAATATATCCTTTAGGGGAAAGGAATTAAACTCTTTTTGATTTGATACGAGCGGCTTTGCCGGTAAGTTCGCGCAGGTAGTATAGTTTAGCGCGGCGTACTTTACCGTGGCTGTTCACTTCAATTTTATCGATGTTTGGCGAGTTGATTGGGAAAATACGCTCAACACCAATGCCGTTTGAAACTTTACGAACAGTGAAGGTTTCGTTATTGCCAACGCTGTTACGTTGTATAACAACACCCTGGTAAACTTGTATACGTTCTTTATTTCCTTCGCGTATTTTATAATGAACACTTATGGTATCACCCGCTTTGAATGACGGAAGTACTCTTTTTTCTAATGATTGTTCTTCAACAAATTTTACTAAATCCATGATTTTTAGCTCTTAAAGCGATTTTTAGCCCGTAAAAATCGGATTGCAATTATAGGGATTTTTTTTAATATAAAAAAGTTGATTTGAAAATTATATTTTGTTGGTCAGTGGTTGATTGGGTGAGTAGTTGATTGAGTTTAATATTAAAAAATCAAGCCAAAATTAAATTACCAGCCTAATCAACTTTTCCTTCAACCTTCCGCGACTCCGTAAAATAAGCGATCACCGTATATATCAACCCGATGAGCAGCAGGTTGAATACAAAATTAATAAGCGTATCGCTCACCGAATGCGCGCGACTGTCGATATCGACAAATGTATATACCGCGTAAGCCAGCGCTATCGCCAATATCAGCCAGCCGGCAATCGACGCCGGGCGATAAAAGATACCTTTCCGTGTAAACCAGTTTAGTTTCATAAAATTTAATTTTTAAAAATGTTTTACGATAAATATTACATCAAACAGCTTTATTCTTTTCGCTTTCAGCTTTTAGCTCCTTACCGATATATTCTCAGCCACCACATAAGCAATAAATATAAACACAATTGCCAGGCTAATAAGTATCAGTAGTATATTCCATAGCTTTAGTTTTAAAGTAATACTGAATTCCCTTGCTTTACTTTGATCTACTCCTGATTTTTGCACACGTACGTGTGTTATAGCCAGGGCATTAATAATGATGCATACAATAGGCAACACAACTAAAACAATCGGGCCTAAAAAACTAATGCCGGGTGTTTTTTCAAGGCCTTCCATCAGTTTAAACATGGCCGCAAACCAGCTTGTGCCAATACGCAAATGCGAGAAATAATACATAAACACGCAAAACAAAAAATAGCAGGGCACAACAATAAGCCATACACCAAGCGCGGCAGAGCGTTCGGCATTCATAATGGCCATTTTTACCATTTCGGGATGTTTTGGCGGATCGATATCCGGTACCTGTAAGTTTTCCATTTGCTTTAAAAATTCGTCCTTGTCTTTCATGTTCGTTGCCATTATAATGCAAAAGCCGTTTCCGGTTGCAGGGTTAAAGCATATTTCTTAATTTTTCAAGCCCTCGCGAAAGCAGCGACTTTACCGTGCCTTCGTTTTTATCCAGTATCTGGCTGATCTCGCCGTTTGTTTTTTGTTCAAAATACCGAAGGGCAATCACTTCCTGGTATTTTACATCAAGCTTCAGCAGGTTTTTCCTGATCAAATCGTAATCGTTATAGGCACGAAGTTCATTTTCCATAATTTCCTTTTCGTCATCGGCCTGGTGGCGCAGCAGTTTTTCCATTTGCGGGTCCTCCAGTAATTGCTGTAACGATTGCGGTTTGTATTTGCTGTTGCGATAATATTGGTTCAACTCGTTGGTAGCAATGCGGAACAGCCATGCCGAAAGACTGATTCCACGCCATTTAAAGTTACCTATTTTCAAAAATGCTTTTAAAAATGTTTCGGCAGCAATATCTTTTGAAAGATCATAATCGGCGGTGCGCCGCATAACGTATCCGAAAACAGGTTTATACCAATGATCGAACACCTCGCCGAAAGCGGCGGGATCGGTGCGGCATTGCTCAATAAGCTGGGATTGCTGTTCAGGACTCATTTATTACAACTGTAATGCAGTAATAGCATTTTGGTTGCAATATAAGTTGATTGGGTTGGATTAAGTTGATTAGGTGAATGGTTTGCTTTAGACAGGGTTAACCTAATCAACCACTCACTTAGTCAACCCAATCAACTATTCATCCAACAAATCAGGCCTGCGTTTCCTTGTGCGTTCTACGGCTTGCTCAAAGCGCCATTTCTCTACCTCCGGCGTATTGCCGCTTAACAGAATATCTGGCACCTTATGCCCGTTCCAGTCTGCCGGGCGGGTGTAAACCGGGGCGTCAAGCAAACCATCCTGGAAAGAATCAGACAATGCGGAGGTTTCGTCTGACAATACGCCGGGGATCAATCTAACTACGGCATCAACCAAAACTGCCGCAGGCAATTCGCCGCCGGACAGCACATAATCGCCGATGGAGATCTCGCGGGTTACAAAAATATCGCGGATGCGCTGATCAATGCCTTTATAATGGCCGCATAAAATAATGATGTTTGTTTTTATGGAAAGCTGGTTGGCTATCTGCTGGTTCAGCGTTTCCCCATCCGGCGACATAAAGATCACCTCATCATAATCGCGCTCGCCCTTAAGCTTTTCAATAATGCGGGCAAACGGGTCAATTGTCATCACCATACCGCTGCCGCCGCCGTAAGGGTAATCGTCCACACTTTTTTGTTTTTGGGTGGAGTAGTCGCGCAGGTTATGGACGTGTATTTCCGCAATCCCCTTTTTTTGCGCACGTTGTAAAATGGAATGGGCAAAGGGGCTTTCCAGCAAGCCGGGCAAAACGGTGACGATATCGAAGCGCATAGCGCAAAGATAGGGTTTTGTTTGAGGTGAAAGGGGAAATCCAGCTTGTTTTTTATCTCTCAGCTTCATGCCTGAATTGACATGGAATACCTTGCTAACTGTCAGGGGCGACCACGAGGGATCGCCCCTACGGGTTATTTTTGATGACAATCGGGGTGTTCTGGAAAACAAATGATTATTATGGGTAGGGGCGATCCCTCGTGGTCGCCCCCAACGCCTTTTACAGTTTCCTGCAAATTTCCCAGTGATGGCCAAAGGGGTCTTTTATCCGGCCAAGCCGATAGCTGTAATCCTGGTCGGCAACGGGGTAAATTTCTTCGGCGCCTGCCGCTATTGCCTGCTTTGCCACTGCGTCGGGATCGGGTACTACCAGCCCCATTCGTATGGTGTTGCCGCCTAATGTCTCCGGACTAAAGTTTTCATGTTCCGGTGATTCATCAGCCACAAGGAAATGCACACCGCCGATTGAAAGTTCAGCCACTACACCACCATCCGGGTCAGTGAGGCAAAACAATACATCAGCGTCGAATGCCTTTTTATAAAATTCAACGGCTGCTGCGCCATTTCTTACAGACAGTGTCGGTAAAAAGACAGCTTTAACATCGCTTCCCATTTCAGTTGCCGTTATTGGTTGCGGGTTTCTTATCGCGGATGTCTTTTTCAATCAGCCAGTGGTGGCCGAAAGGATCGGTAAAACCGCCTTGCCGGTAGCCATAGTCATAGTCTTGCACCGGCGCGGTTATAGTGGCGCCTGCAGCTTCGGCGGCGGCCACAACGGCGTGCACATCGTCCAGCCACAAGCCTATGGAAACTGTTGAGCCCCCGGTTTTTAATGGACTCAGGTTGTCATGCCCTTCCTCATGCAGGTGAAATACCGCACCGTTAATTTCCAGCTCCGAAACGTGAATGGTCCCATCGTCATTACTAAAACGGCGCAGTTCCTTCGCGTCGAAAGCTTTCATATAAAAGCTGATGTCGGTAACCCCGGAGCTGATGACCAGCTGCGGGGAGAATCGTGGTTTATTATTCATTTTTGATCTTTTTTGTATTATCTGAAAGCCTGGTTCCTTCCTCAACTGCATTTACTTATTAAAAAACTCCCCAAAATGCCAGAGTATTCCTGATGGATCGTGCAGAAAACATTCCCTGCCCCAGTCAAGATTCCGGATGGGCGTTAGTTTTACGCCTTTGTATTTAGCAGGAAGGTTTAAAGCCGAAAGTTCGTTCCAATACCGGCCAACGTCGTCCACTTCTAAAAATACCATCGTATTATCAATCCAGTCTTTCACGTAAGCAGCCTGTAAATAAAACCCTAATCCATCCGTTTGGAAAAGGGACATGTTATGAGATAAAACGACTTCCCGGAAACCCAGGTCGCGATAAAAACTTCGTGAAAGTTCAAAGTTTTCTGCCCCGATAAAGGGCCGGATCGATTTTGCTTTATGGTTCATTCGCTTTGTTATAAATGCCTGCCGCTATATGATATTGTTAATATAACATTTGGGGCAGTGTTCTTTAATTTTTTTTAATATGACTTCGATATAGTTTATAGCTCCGACATTGCATTTCGCCTCACCTAAATCCTCTCCAAAGGAGAGGATTTTAACTTCGCCCCTGGTAAAGATATCCTTTTTAAGCCCCTCTCCTTTTGGAGAGGGGTTGGGGTGAGGCGACTACGGTCCGTATATCGAACTCACGTAATTTAACAGTTCAGTTATCAGCTAATCCCCTTCTTCCAGTATAAATACCTCTTCGAGCGGTTTGCCGAAAACCCTGGCAATTTTTAATGCAAGTACGGTTGAAGGTACATATTTATTGCTTTCGATGGTATTGATTGTTTGGCGGGATA
Organism: Bacteroidota bacterium; assembly: GCA_013288235.1. Taxonomy (GTDB): domain Bacteria; phylum Bacteroidota; class Bacteroidia; order Sphingobacteriales; family Sphingobacteriaceae; genus Mucilaginibacter. Next base: position 8,512 of record JABDCF010000037.1, read on the forward strand.
CGTTTACCTGTTCGGCCAGTTCGCCCTGAGTAATGTTTTTTATGGCGCGCTCTACGCGGATATTATTTTTCATGGCTATCCCTCCTTACTTAATGAATGGTTAAGCCTGAACATCACCCACCTGAAACGGATGATAAAAAAGAAGAGCGGCACCCAAAGGTTTATTTCGAGGATGTGAGCGATATCATATATAAAAATAAGGCTGGCGAGTAAAATAAGGTAGTTGACAAAAATTGCCCAACGCAGGGAATCCAGGCGCACTTGCCATATCTGTTCATCTTCCACCTTTTCGCGCGAGAAAGCAACAATAAACAATCCAACTGCCATAACCAGGGTTGTGCATATAAAAAACAAATGTTCCCCGGTAAAAAGAGCCTGGTTAGCCAGTGGGTTGTCTAAAGGATTTATCATTCCGTTAGCTCTGCCGATAATCGACATCGGTACATGTGCAATAACCAGCGCCCAGCCCAAATAGCGGCACCAGTAAGGGAACAAAAATTTTGATTTCATATTTGTAAAGTTTGATTTACCAAATGTAAAACAAACTTTACAAAATGCCAAATAAAATTTGGATTAGGTTTCAGCGTTCACCACTGATCATTGCGAGGCACGAAGCAATCGCAAACTGCACAGGGCGAATAGAAAAGTATTAGACCTGCATCTTCACCCTGCCTGTGTAGAGATTGCTTCGTTCGCAACGACGCGTTGGTATATATTGCAAATTGGAATATTGCGGCCAAAGCATTACTCCAAATAAACATCCAGCAACCCCTCCGGCAAATCAACAAGCACTATCCCTTTAACCACATCAATGCTTTTAATGATCTCTTCATTCAGCGGGAAAAGCACTTCGCAACTTTTGTAGTTAACGGTTGCTAAAATTTGCTGGGGGTATTCGTTTACTTCGGTGATTTCGCCGAGCTCGCCTTCATCCTGGTCAACAGCGGTAAAGCCAACAAGGTCAAACAGGGTAAATTCGCTCTTTTTCTTTTTGGGTTTTAATTTATTGGGAAGATAAATATGTTTTTTTGCCAGTAGCGAGGCTTTTTCAATGGTATCCACATCTTCCAAAATCAAATAGGCGGCGCTTTTTTGCAGGTACTTTATTGAGCTTACAAAGTAGGGCACCAACTTACCGCTGATCTCGATAAAAATGGTATTAAACTTCATATTTTCCAGGCCTTCAAAGTCTGTATAAAGGTGTAACTCGCCTTTTAAGCCTTTTGGCTTTAATATAGTGCCTATGCGGAAATGATCTTCGGTTACCATACTATATTTTAATTTTTTTTTGCATAGCGATGGGTTTCAAACCCATTGCTATAACCCGGTGAAAATAACAATGGCGAAAATCCTGTTAGGATCTTCGCCATTAATATTTGTTTTGAGAGTAGAAAAACTCTTGGTTCCTGACTCTTAAATTTTGATTCTAATTATTCAGCGCTTTCAGCTTCTGTTTCAGTAGCTGCATCTTCGGCAGGAGCTTCAACTTCCTCAACCGGAGGTGTGTTTTTAGCAACAATAGAAGCAGCTTTAGCTTCTTTTTTCTTAGCTTCAGCAGCTAAGGCAGCTTTGCGTGCTTCGTCTTTTGCCGAAACAAGGCCTGTTTTTTTACCGGTGATCTTGCCGTCTTTGTGGTCAAGCCATTCCTGGAATTTTGTTTCAACCTGTTCTTCGGTCAAAGCGCCTTTTTTAAGGCCGCCCTGTAAGTGTTTTTTATATAAAACGCCTTTGTACGATAATATCGCACGGCAGGTATCTGTTGGCTGTGCGCCATCATTTACCCAATCAAGGGTTTTGTCGAAATTAATGTCGATAGTTGCAGGGTTGGTGTTAGGGTTGTATGAACCTAAACGCTCAATAAAACGTCCGTCCCTTGGTGCGCGTGCATCCGCTACCACGATGTAGTAAAAAGGTTTTCCTTTTTTACCGTGTCTTTGCAGTCTGATTTTAGTTGCCATTTCTTTATTTTATGTATTCAACATGTCCCCGGAGTCCTTTCTGCGGGGATGCAAAGGTAGTAAATTATTTTGATTTGAAAATGATTTTTTGCAAAGGATAAGAAGTTAACAGTCAGTGGTTAGGCAAAACAGAAAAATTAGTTCTAATCTCCAAAAAAAGTGTTTAATTTGAATTATGCATGAGGCTTTTCCTTCCGAATTAAATGAATGCACCTTAGCCTTTGACCTGGACGAGCACCGGTTCATGTTTATCAGCAACGATGTGATAAAGGTATTGGGCTATCCGGCGGCAGATTTTTATCGAAATACAAACCTTTTATTTGAAAATATTGACCGGCATTACCAGGACAGCGTAAAAACCCAAACCGGTAAACTGGCCACAGGCGCTACTATTGAACTATATTATAAATTTATTACACCTGGCGGCGCAGTTAAGGGGGTTTACGAAAGAAAAAGCCTTATTGCCGATGAAAATTCGGGGCATAAAATTTTACTAAGTGTCATCCGGGACCACCTGCCCGAGAAACTCCGCTTGCAGGACGAAGCAAAATTGCGCGAGAAATTCCTCAACTCGGTTATCGACTCACAAACTAATTTTTTGATCCGGTTTGATATCAACGGCAACTTTACATTTGCCAACAAGCAGTTTTTAAAAATACTCGGCTATAAAAAGGCGGAAATACTTGGGAGGCATTACGCCGTCGTAACTTTAGCTGAAGAAAAGGCACGGCTGGAAAAGACATTTGCAAATTGTGTTGCCCACCCCGGGAAGATCATTCACCTTGCACACAAAAAGCTTGCAAAAAACGGGGATATTTATGATACTGAATGGGAGTTTATTTCTGTCGCCAATGATGAAGGCGAGGTTAAAGAAATACAGGGCATAGGCCATGATGTAACGCAGAAGCACCTTATTGAAAATGAAATAAAGCATACCGCCGAAAAGCTCGACGCTTTTATCGAGAGCATTAACGATTATTTTTTTATTGTTGATAACGAATGGAAATTTGTACGTGTAAACGCTGCATTTGAAAAAGTAACGCGCAAAACCCGAAATGAGCTTATTGGTTCTGTAATATGGGATGCCTTCCCGATTATGTTGGGTACCGAGTTCGAGGTAACGTGCCGTGATGCCGCAGTCAAAAAAATAAATGTTCAGTTTATTGAATGTATCGAAGCTACAGATATGTGGCTGGATACGTCGGTGTACCCGTCGGAACTGGGGCTTACGGTATTTATGAAAGATATTACGCCTGAAAAACGCGCCCGTGAGGAGGCTATTCGCACACAAAACAGCCTTGAGGCCCTTATAAATAATACCGACGACCTGATATGGTCCATTGATAAGGAAACCCGGTATGTGTATATGAACAAGGCTTACCGCAACCTGATTGCCCGCATAACCGGGGTTGAGCCCAGGGAGGGCGAGTATTCATACCTGCACAAAGGGTATACGGAAAGGGAAATTGAAAAGTGGGACGAATATTATCATCGTGCACTGGCGGGCGAACGATACACTATTGTAAGCGAAAGTACCGATCTGGTAACAAATGAGGTGCTGAGTTTCGAAATAAGCTTTAACCCTATTTATAAAGTAAAAGGCGACATTACCGGCGTTGGGTGCTTTTCGCATAATATAACCGAGCTGTTGGCAACGGAGAAAGCCATAGTTGATCAAAATGAACGATTGCGGCATATTGCATCTTTATCTTCACACGAGTTGCGGCGTCCCGTAGCAAGCATGCTTGGGCTGATCAATATTATGGATAGGGGCAATTTCTTCAACCCCGACAACAAAGAGGTAATTGAGCATATGTTAACCGTGGGCAACGAAATTGATGAAGTAATACGCTTAATAATTGATAAAACGTTTGTCGGCGGCCCCACGAAACTTGACTACCAGGCGCCGTGAGGGTCATAATATATCTTTAAATTTTTGCCGGATTTAGATGGTTTGAAAGATGCTTAAAAAAAATGCTTTTCTATTATCAGTGTCGTTGCTGATGCACTCACTTGTCTTTGCACAAGTTGAACCTGCAACCCCCAATGCCTCGCCCGAAGCCAAAGCGCTCTTGGAGTTTATTTATAGCCTGTCGGGCAAATACACCCTCACGGGGCAGCATAATTTTCCGGCGGCAAAAGATAATAACTCAAAGTTTGCGGCAACCTATATTGGCAAAACACCGGTGATCTGGAGTACTGATTTCGGCTTTGCTAAAGAGGGGGACAAAGACTCATACCTTAAACGTTGGGCTATGGTTGAAGAAGCGAAGCGGCAAAATAAAAAGGGGGCGATAGTAACATTGTGCTGGCATGCCGTACCGCCTACCGCCAACGAACCTATTACTTTTCAGCCTCTCGCAGGCGCCGACCCAAACGCGCTGGCAAGCGTGCAGGGCCGCTTAACCGACCAGCAATTTCAGGATATATTAACACCGGGCACTGCGCTTAACAAAAAATGGATGGCACAGGTGGATACCATTGCCTTTTATTTAAAACAGTTGCAAAAAGCACATATCGCAATCCTCTGGCGGCCTTACCACGAAATGAACGGCAACTGGTTTTGGTGGGGCAACCGCACCGGCCAGTATAGTACCCAAGCTTTGTACCGTCAAATTTTCAACCGGCTGGTTAATTATCACAAAGTTAACAACCTTATTTGGGTTTGGAGTGTAGACAGGCCAACCAGGGCGGGCATGGAGTTTTCAAATTTTTATCCCGGCAATAATTACCTGGATATTTTGGCACTGGATGTTTACGGATCGGATTTTAAACAGGAATATTACGACCAGCTGCTCGCCTTATCACAAGGGAAACCAATTACGCTCGGCGAAGTAGGAACACCGCCAACCCCTGAAATACTCGAAAAACAGCCTAAATGGAGTTACTGGATCATTTGGGCGGGCATGACGCACAATACGCCTAAAAAACAATTTGAAGCGCTGGTGAATGACCCGCGTGTGCTTGGTTTAAATGATGCAGCCTATATTAATGCGATCAATCCTTTCCGTGAGAAAACCGGCCAGCCAAAACTATCAATGACTAACCCCGTTGATTTTTCCGGCGAATGGGTATTAAATGAAGATAAAAGCAATTTAGGGGCCCAGGGCTCAGGCAATTTGCCACACAAATTGAAGATAAAACAAGATGAAAACGAGGTTGACATACAACGGTACTTTATTGAAGAATGGCGCGATGACCGCGTAATTGATGATAAAATGATGCTGAGCGGCGGAGAAACCAAATCGGAATCTTATGGGACTCCGCGGGGAACTATTGCCGGGCTGTCGACAAACCTGGATACACTGAATACAACAACAACTATAATCTTCAACCGCGGGGGGCAAACCGCACAGATGAAGACAACCGAAATCTGGTGGCTTCAAAATCACGGGGAAGAACTGTCAATATCCCAATCCTCTGTTTCCCCTCAAGGAAACAGAAAAATTGTAATGATTTATGATAGACAGTAGAGGGAGGCGAAAAACTACCACCAATAACTAAATGACATAATGACCAATGACTTTCTATACCTCCGCCTTAAAAGTTTTACCAAGCTCATCGCCTAAGCCATAATAATGACGGAAATTATATATCAGCGGATCCCACTTTTTAGGGTCAATGTGTTTGCCTTCAATAATTAACGCTTCATCGGCGTGAATTTTTATTACCCTTACCTCAACTGCTGCTATGCCCGAGGCCTCTACGGGGTCGTCATTAATTTTCAAAACATTTTTAAATACGGCCTCAAATTGCAATTGGCATTCCGCAATACGCGGCGGTTTTACTATCTCCGATTTAATGGCAGTAAATCCGCCCGATGTAAATTTGTCGGCATCATATTCATATCGTCCTTTTTTGTATTCGGGGATTGGGTTGGCGCCGGTGAGGTTTGCTATCTTTTCAACATGCCGAAACAACGACGAATCAGGGAAATTGATCACACATTCCTTTTGGTCCATCAAATTCTGGTAGGTTTTCGATTCTGTCTCCAAACCCAGCATCAATGTCCTCCCCAGGGCCCATACCGATGACATTGGACCGATATTGGCATTTCCGTCCGCATCAAGCGTGGTAATTAAAGCCACCGGCGTGCCAAAATAAAGTATCTTCGGTTCAATCGTTTTAAATTTCATGTTGCTCATTATTATTGTTTAATAGGTGTGATCAGTCAACATTCAAGCCAATTAACTCCCTCAGCGCCGATCTTCCGTTTGAAGTAACTGCAATAGCCCTTGTGCCGCTTTTTCTTACTATCCATTTCTTTTCTAAAAACGAATGACAGAGCGAAGCGCCTAAAGCCCCGGCTAAGTGCGGCGTTCTTTCCGTCCAGTCAAGGCAGCCGTAGGCAAATTTTCTTCGCGGATTTTTGAGGGTGGCAAGGTCAACGCCGAGTTTACTAAAAACCTGTTCGGCATTGGCGCCAAGGGTGAGTTCGTCCGAAAAGAATTGGCGCTCGTTAGCTGCCAGCTCATCGGGAAATTGAATAGCATTCTTCTCGACTAATTTTTTAAAAAGCGCCACGCCAAACCTCCCGGCCAGGTGATCATAACATGTCCTGGCGTTTTGTATGGGTTTTACCATCCTTTCCTTTTTTGCAATGTTAGTGTGTTGCATATTGAATAACAATTCCACCAATTGGGCAACGTCGTGGTTTGCAAGTTCATATATTTTTTGCCGGCCCGCTGACCGGCTTTTGGTGAGGCCGGCATTTTTAAGCACCGCCAGGTGGTTGGATAAATTACTTTGCGAAACTTCGAGGTGGTTCATAATCTCGGTTACCGAAGCCGGCCCCGGCATAAGGTATAGCATTGTTGATAATCTTACGGGATCGGCAATAGCAGCGGTGATGGTGAAAACGTTTAAATCTTCCATGCAGCAAAGGTAATGAACGTGGATACATCACGTATCATTGATGGCTGATATATGAATTCGCTAACTATAGACTGAAGAAAATAGGTAAGAAAGGCGGGGAATAATCCATCTAAATTTCATATTTTCGAAATCACTTTAAAACCTATGCAACCAAAACCTGGCCGTTTTATTGACCCTCTTAGCGATTTTGGCTTTAAACATTTGTTTGGAAATTAGCCAAATAAAGATATCCTGATTGACTTTTTGAACCAGCTATTTAAAGATCAGAAAGAAATTGCTGATCTTACCTATAACTCCACCGAACACGCCGGCGATACTGAAGAATTCAAAAAAATATTTTTTGACCTGCTTTGTACTGGGAAAAACGGCGAACAATTCATAATAGAAATGCAAAGGGCTGAACAGCGTAATTTTGGCGATAGGGCAGTGTTTTATAATCCTGCCTTATAAACGAACATTGCCTAAAGGTAAAAGCCATTGGAACATTGAACTTAAAGAAGTTTACCTAATAGCCATATTGGAATTTAATTTCAAGCAAAATACCTCAGACAGGTACCTGCATAACGTTAGCCTTACAAACACAGATACCGGGGAAATATTTTACAATAAATTGGGTTATAAGTTTTTAGAATTATGTAAATTTGTGAAAACTGAGGCAGAACTGGAAACCGATCTCGACAGATGGTTCTACCTGTTGAAGCACATGAGCCACCTCGACAAAGTGCCATCTGTTTTAAATAAAAGGGTATTTCAAAAAATATTTAAAATTGCTGAAGTAAGTAATTTAACCAGGGAGGAAAAAGCAATGTACGATTCAAATTTAAAAGCCAAATGGGATTATGAAAATTCGATAGCTTTTGCAAGAGAGGAAGCTGAAGAAAAAGGTGAGCATAAAAAAGCGTTAGATATTGCCCGTGAACTTATAAAAGAAGGTTCCTCTGTTGAATTTATAGCAAAGGTCACTAAGCTGTCTGTTGAAGAAATAGAACAGTTGTAATATGTTGTTGTTATCAGCGATTGAACATTGAAAGCAAATGGGATTATGAAAGCACGATAGTATCTCCCTTATATATCGATAAGCTATCATTCACTTTACCGTAACAACCGCCGCACTGCCTGCCGATACATTAACTGCAAAATTTTCTCCACTAACCGAATATTGCTCATTGGCGTTTGGTTCAAATGTGCCATCAGCATTTACTGTGGCGTTTGCAAACACTATACCAGTTTTGGCAGTAACTGAGGGCGCTGTAAGTCGCGCAACCTGCATTAATGAAACGGATTTGTTTAATTGTACCTTAAAGCTGTATCGGTTTACCGGGTCTTTATTTATAAATGTAAAAACATAAGTGCCGTCAGCTTTTACGCATGCGTAAGCACTGCAAAATTGAGGGTCGTCAACATTTGCCGGTATAACTGTGCCATCTGCCGCAGCATACTTAAAGGCGAGCATGGCATAATATTCCGGCCCGGCGCTTGCCGCATCATTCTGGATGACAATGGGCGAATACACCAGGCCAACACCATCATGGAAATTGATCCCCGACCCGTTATTTTCGGCAACTGTCCACATAGCATCAAGCGCCCAAAGCGACGCCGCAAATACATCGCTCACCCCGACTTTACCGCCGCCGTAAACATTGTTGCTTTCGGTAATACGGTATGGCAGGTTAAATTTAGCGGCTTCAGCTTTTATAGGCTGCAGGTAACCCGCCAGTTTGGCATTAAAGGTTAAAATAGTTTGCCAGGTAATGGATGGGTCTGTTGCGGGGCCGGTAAGGTAGTAGTGCCCGTCTAACAGTTTTATGTTGGCGTTCTCGTTTTCGGCAAATAATGTTATCCAATTGCTGTTATAAGCAACATCAGGGCCGGCGAATGGCGCCTGTGGCACCTTGTTCCTTACGCTTGCTAAATAACTTTCCCAATCCTGCTGATAATCGGTATATAAATAGTTGGGCGGGCGCATACCATAATTGTACACATCGGGTTCATTGCCCGACTGGAATGCATATAAGTTGCCACCAAGACTGTTACGCACATAAACCGCTTCGTTTGCCGCCACCGCCCCATCATTAATACCCAGGTTTAAACCAAACAAAACCGGCCATCCTATCACAGTTGAAAATGAGGTTAAGCGGTCAATGTCGGGCTTTGTCAGCGAATCTGTAGCGCTGTGCCCATCTTCCGACCAATACACTTCATCACTTGTGCCGCCCCCAATACGCAAAATGCCGGGCCCAAGATTTTTTATCATCTGGATAAGCACCGCGTTATTTGCATTTAAAAAATTAGGGTTGGCGGTTAATATCTCTGTCTCAAAACTCAAACCCTCAAACGTCGCCGGAATAGCATGTCCGGGTTGGGTTTCATTTATCGTTACAGTAACAGACGGCCCATCTGGGGTGCTTTGTACCAGTATGGTCTTATGTTCTTTGCGGCATGAGAGCATGCAGCTTGCTATTATTATGATAATTCCGGTTTTTTTCAAAGTTTGAGGATTAGCGGTACAAGTGTCTCCTCATACTTCGATAGCAAGTTACACTTCGTTGGGTTAAAAAAACAAAAAATAAATTTGCGTAAGTAATTGCTTACATATATATTTGTAAGCGTTTACTTACATATTGTTAAAGATTTTGATGAGAAGAGATGTTTTCCAGGCCATAGCCGACCCTAACAGGCGTATTATTTTGAGTATGTTATGCGATAGCAAGCTGAATGTTAACCAGGTAGCTGATCATTTTGATATTACGCGCTCGGCGGTATCACAGCACATGAAAATATTGACAGAGTGCGGCCTGGTGGTGATCAACAAAAAAGGAAGGGAACGGTATTGCGAAGCAAAGCTCGATAAACTGGGCGAAATATGGGGCTGGCTAAACCAGTACAAAAAATTCTGGGAGGGTAAGTTTGACGCGATGGAAATTGCACTAAAAGAATTACAAGCAAAAAATAAAGATCATGGCAACAAAAAATGAGCTGACTGATAATCCTGTTAGGCAACAGGTTAACATCACACGCATCTTTGATGCACCACGCGAACTCGTATTTAAAATGTGGACAGACCCCGAACTGGTGGAAAAATGGTGGGGGCCAAAAGATTTCACAAACCCGGTTTGCCAACTGGATACGCGGGTTGGGGGTATTATGCGCATCGTTATGCAAGGGCCCGACGGTACAAAATATCCCACCAGGGGCGTTTTTAACGAAATAGTTGAACCCGAACGCATTGTTTTTTCAAACATTAAGGAAGATGATGATGGCAACGCCCAGCTAGAGGTGTTGAACACAGTTATTTTTACTGAAGAAAACGGAAAAACAAAAATGACATTTACAGCAATCGTGGTGAGCTCAACGCCAGAAGCATGCCAGTCATTGGACGGAATGAACGTTGGCTGGAACCAGAGCATCGACCGTTTTGCTGAAAATTTACAAAATTTGATAAATATCGGATAACCATCAAACCAAACGATATATGAAAACAGTAACATCCAAAGACGGCACCCTGATAGCCTATGAACAATCGGGCAGCGGCGAGCCGGTGATACTGGTTGATGGCGCATTATGCAGCCGCGCATTTGGCCCAATGCCTGAACTTGCAAAATTATTGGCGCCGCATTTCAGCGTTATTAATTACGACCGCCGCGGCCGTAACGAAAGCGGCGACACACAACCCTATTCGCCCGAGCGGGAAATAGAAGATATTGAAACATTGATACAGGCCGTGGGCAAGCCGGTTTTTTTAGCCGGCGTATCCTCTGGTGCGGCGCTTTCACTTAAGGCGGCAGCGGCAGGGCTTAACATAAAAAAGCTTGCCTTATATGAGGCCCCTTATATGGTTGATAAAACCGGGCACCAACCGCCGCCGGATGCCGAAGCACAGCTAAAAGCATTAATAGCTGCTGACCGCAGGGGCGATGCTGTTAAATTTTTTATGAAGGATATGGTGGGCGTGCCGCCATTCATAGTTTTTATAATGCGGATAATGCCCATATTTTCAAAGCTTAAGGCAGTAGCGCATACATTGCCCTATGATGCTGCTATTATGAATGGTTTTGTGCTGCCTGTACAAGAAGCAGCCTCGGTTAAGGCACCCACGCTTGTAGGCGGCGGCGAAAAAAGCCCGGCCTCTATGCAAAATTCAGTAAAGCAACTGGCAGGTACTATACCCCGCAGCGAACTAAAAATGTTTAAAGGGCAAACGCACAATATATCTATGAAAGTATTGGCGCCCGCATTGATAGAATTTTTTAATAAATAAATTATAGCTTGGCTTAAAGCTGACTATGGCTGGGGCACGGACGTACTATGGCAACTACCCCTGGTTGTGTTCTTTTTCAGTTTGCTCAATAAAGGTGTTTAGCGCCTTAACAAAATCGTCCAGTTCATGAGCGGAAGACTGAAGATGGATGAATAGTTCTTGTACATCAATTATTTCTAAATCAGTTTTATTCGGACCCATTGTTTCAATAAGCCCTAAAATATTGGCCACTGGTTTTCTAACCTCGTGCGATGTCATAAATAACATGGCTTCCAGTGCCTTTAAATATCGCTGCTCTTTAAGCGTAGATGCCTGGGTTTGCCTGCGGTAGTGTATGGCGATATAGGAAGTGATGAAAATAGCCACTAAGGAAATCCCGCGATTGATCCACAAGGATGTGCTGCCTTTAATTTCACCGTCAAAAAATAGTGCATTGATGATGATCAGTACACAAGCTGTTAAACTAAAGTACAAAATTGTACGGATATTCTGTCTAAATACAAGTACTATACTGCATAAATACAAAATATCAATTACAAATTCGGGGGGTGTAAGGATATTGATGATAAAAACTGACAGTAAGCTGACAGCAGCCAGGTACTGTATTTTGACGGTTTCGGTCATAGTTAGCGCATTAACGGTCTTTAATATGCTACAGATAAAATACCATTAAGTTCCATTATTGATATTAAACTGTTCTTACCCGTCCAAAAATTTAGCCATTGCTTTTATGACAAGATTACATAAATACGTCCCGGGTGCTTCTAAGCCGCTTGCCCATAGTGGTATTGATTGGTGCCGCTAATGCGTAACGGAGGAACCTCTTTTTTTAAATGAACATGGTTATTTTTGCCTATATCCGGCAGACGATATGATTCAGGCCCGGTACCGACAGGATATTTTGGGCGTTACTAATAGCTGTAAAAAGGTTGGATTACTAAACACAGGCAACAGGCGTCACTGCTGTGAAAAGACATAATACGAAAACACATGCTCAAATAATGCTAACAAGCTTATTACCAAAATAAACGGCAATTTGATTATAACCCAGTTATTAAACCCGGCTGAAACTGCGCCACAAACATTCCGGCCTATATCGCCAGTATCTCCACTATCTTCAAAAAATCCGGATTAATGTCAGTATTGTGTTTAATTGCATGTTCAAACGGGGTAAAAGCTATTTCGTTATGGATAAGCCCTACCATCTCGTTACGATGCCCGGCTATTAATCCTTCAATCGCAGCTACACCCAGTCGGCTTGCAAGCACACGGTCCATACAGGTAGGGCTTCCGCCTCGCTGAATATGGCCTAATATAGATACGCGGGTATCATAATTAGGGAATTTCTCTTTTATCTGGCGACCTACTTCAAAAGCGTCACCTGCTTCGCCGTTTTCGGCAAGCATAATAATTTTTGATTTTTTGTCTTTCCGGCCCCGTTCTAACCGATCAAAAACCGATTGCAGGTCTGTTTTACTTTCGGGTATCAGTATAGCTTCAGCCCCGGCGGCAATTCCTGTGCGTAAAGCGATCAGCCCCGAATCGCGGCCCATTACTTCAATAATAAACAGCCTGTCGTGCGATTCGGCTGTATCCCTTATCTTATCAACCGCCTGTATTACGGTATTAATGGCGGTATCATAACCTATCGTAAAATCAGTACCGCAAAGGTCGTTATCGATAGTACCGGGCATACCAATTACCGGGATATCAAATTCCTGCCCGAAAACTTTCGCGCCGGTAAAAGTACCATCGCCACCAATAGCAACAAGTGCATCAACATTGTGCGCTTTTAGCTGCTCGTAAGCCAGCTTACGGCCTTCAACGGTTTTAAATTGTTCGCTGCGGGCAGTTTTTAAAATTGTGCCGCCACGCTGGATAATATTTGAAACAGACCGCCGGTCCATCGGGAACAAATCCCCTTTTATCATACCGTCAAACCCGCGCCGTATCCCGGTAGCCTCCAGGTTATAATAAATTGCCGAACGCACTACTGCCCTTATGGCTGCATTCATTCCCGGCGAATCACCGCCAGATGTAAAAAGTCCTATATTTTTAATTTGCGTCATTTTTTCAGAAAAGGCGCTGTTTCGCGTTTAAAGTAATAATTTGTCTTTATAAACCCTGTTGCAAAGGTAACAGGTATTAATTAGGGTATTGTAATTTTGCGCGAATTTATGGTTTTTTCGGGAGAAAAATCATTCCGTAAGATAATGATAATGATTAAACCGTTTCATAGCGATGGGTATCATAGCGATGGGTTTAAAACCAATCGCTATATTGAGAGATTTGAATTTGCGATTAATAGACAAAAATCAGGTTTATGATCATTTCAATTCATAGCGATGGGTTTAAAACCCATCGCTATGAAACGTAGATTATGGAACAACTACTGCTTTTTATACGCCGCTATCCCGCTTTCTAAAAATTTTAAATAGCTCTCAACATTATAATCAGCTGGCGAAGGCTCTATTTCTTTTCCATTTTTATCGGTTAGCAAATTGCCATCGCTATCGAGCAAAACATAAAACGGCTGCGAGTTCGAGTTAAACCGTGAGGCCTCCAGGTCGCTCCATTTACCGCCCAATGTGGTTATCTTTTTTGTACTATATTCAGATATAAATTGCTCTTTAGGGTCTATATTTGTTTTATCATCGACAACCATTTGCAGCATTACAAAATCATTCCGCAAATGTGCAAAAACCCTCGGGTCAGTCCATACATTGGCTTCCATCTCACGGCAGTTTACACAGTTGAAGCCTGTAAAATCAATAAATATCGGTTTGTGTAATTCTTTCGATACCTGTAGCGCCTGGTCATAATCATACCATGGGTCAAGTCCTCGGGTTTTTATACGGTCATAAATCCCATCGTATTTTTTAACTTTTATGGATGATTGTTGTACCGCCGGCAAAGCCGCTCCGCCGCCGGGTGTAGCCGATAGGTCAAAATCCTGGGTCGCCATTGGCGGCAAAAAGGCGCTGATGGATTTTAGTGGTGCACCCCACAAACCGGGTATCATATAAATAACAAATGCAAAAACAATGATCGACAAAAAGGTACGCGGTATAGACAAGTAAGGCACATCGCTGTCGTGCGAAAATTTTATCTTGCCGATAAGGTACAAGCCTATCAATAAGCCGATAGCTATCCATAACGATAAAAATATCTCGCGGTCGAACCAGTTCCAATGGTAAGCCAGGTCTACATTTGATAAAAACTTAAGGGCAAAAGCAAGTTCAAGGAAACCAAGTACAACTTTTACACTATTAAGCCAGCCGCCTGATTTCGGCAAACTTTTTAATGCTGAAGGGAAAAAAGCGAAGGCCGTAAATGGCAGCGCCAATGCCAGCGAGAACCCGAGCATACCTACAGCAGGCCCGAGGCGGTCGCCCTTTGAGGCGGCGTCAACCAATAAGGTTCCTATTATTGGCCCGGTACACGAAAAAGATACCACTACAAGCGTTGACGCCATAAAAAATATCCCCGTCAGGCCGCCCTTATCAGCGTTAGCATCCAGTTTATTGGCGAGGGAACTTGGCAGTGTAATTTCAAAAGCACCCAAGAATGATATGCCAAAAACAACCAGCAACAAAAAGAAAAACATGTTGAATATGCCATTTGTAGCCAACGCATTTAATGCATCGGAACCAAAAATGATAGAGATCAGCATCCCAAGCGCTACATAAATTACGATGATGGATAAGCCATATATAGCCGATTGCATTACTGCTTTACCCCTTGACCCGCTCTTTTTGGTAAAAAAGCTGACCGTTAATGGCAGCAAAGGATAAATACAGGGCAAAATTACAGCTGTTAAACCGCCTAAAAGGCCGGCGATAAAAATTTCCCAAAGGCTCTTTGGCTTTTCCTTTGATAACTTGGCAGTTTTTAAAACAGCAGATTTTGCTTTTTTAACGCTATCAAGGTGCTTCTTCCTTGCTGCCAGACTGTCGGCAGCAGTAGGGATGGTCGTAAATGCAACCCCGCTGCTCGAAACGGTGTCTGCAGCTTTCTGTTGATAGGCTTTAGCCGTGCTTACACCTGTTAACAGTACAACAACCGATAGTAACAGGTATAACGATATTGTAACAGCGTTGCGCTTTTTGAAATATTTCATTTTCAGCAGCCGGTTATTTACCTAATGGAATTGAAAATTCAACATCATCCGGTGGCAGACATTTTTTATCGTTGCAGGTCATGTATTCAAGTGAGCCTTTAACAACCGCAGCATTGGGAGATTTTATTTTTATTTTTTGTTGAAAAGTAACCGTTTTTTCAAAATAGCTAACATCCATGCTAAACGATTTTTCAAATTTTGTTAAAGGAGTTGGCTCTGTAGTTTTACCATCCAAACCGTATTCTTTTGAGGGCGCAAAAGTAAACGAGGTTTTTATAGGGCCGCCATCCTTTACGTTAAGCGAGTATATATGCCAGCCATCCTGTATTGTCGCACGCAAAAACACAACAGCCTCGGTGCTGCTGATCCGTTTGGCCGCGTACGACCATTTTACGGGGGCTTCAATTTGTGCAAATGCGCCATAGCTTAGTAATAATACGGCCGCTACTAAAATTATTTTCTTCATATGTCTTTTTATTTGTCTTTTATTTCAATTAACCCAATATCCCTTTTTATTTATAATAGCCTCTCAAAAGTAGCGGCAGTTTCTGTTAACATTCTGAACCGCCGCTCATATGCGGCCGACACGGTTGTTTTTAACTATATTTAACAACCGTCCCCTAATGAACAAACTCAATTTCTTTCAGGCTAAACTCCAATTCTTCATTATTATTATTTTGCACTACCAGTAAGCCGTTATCCCTCACACCTCTAATTGTACCGTCAAAGGTAATATTTCCGGTTTTAAAGCTTTTACTTTCATTTAACCAATATAGTCGGGATAAATAGGTTTTCCTTACAAAAGCAACGTTCCCGGCTTTCAAATTCAAATACCAGGCTTCAATATTGCGGCAAATCTCGGATAATAATGTAATAAGATCATAATCTGCATGTAAGATTTGCTTTAATGACCTCGCATTTGGCAAAGTCACCGGAAAACTTTCCTGGTTAATATTAAGCCCGATACCAATAACTGAATTTTTTATCTGGCTACCCTGTACGATGTTCTCAATGAGCATTCCGCCAAGTTTATAATTTTCACAATAGATGTCATTCGGCCATTTTATTTTTAATTTCTCGCCCAATAAGGGCTCAAGGGCATCAAAAACACCGAGGCTAACGGCCCTTATTAAGTCGAATTGATTGGTTATTGATAAAAAATGAGGCTTTAGCAGGATGCTGAATGTCAAATTTTTACCGGGTTCGGTATGCCAGCCATTTTGCTGCTGCCCGCGGCCCGCGTATTGGTTTTCTGCCATAATGACCGTACCTTCGGGCAATGGCTTGGAATTTGACAGTAATTCCTTTAGGAAATTGTTGGTAGAATCTACTTCTTTTAATGTTAGAAAATTTTGTCCAACAAATAACCCCGAAAATATGTTATTTTGCAAAGTATAATAATTATAGATCAAGAATCGTTCAAAACTAATTCTTTTTGATGGTAAAAAACAAAGCGTTAAGTGAATCCGCTTATATTTCTGAGTTAGCCATTCACGGCATCCAGGAAAAAAAAGGAAATGATATTATCAGGTTAGACCTTCGTAATATATTTAGTTCGGTGGCCGATTATTTTGTAGTCTGTCATGCCGAATCAACCACCCAGGTAAAAGCCATTGCCAATAGTATTGAAGAAGAAATTTTTAAAGCAACACAACAGGAACCCTGGCGAAAAGAGGGCCTGCAATACGGTGAATGGATACTGTTGGATTATGTAGATGTGGTTGTACACGTTTTCAGAACTGATAAACGTGAGTTTTATGGAATGGAAGACCTTTGGGGCGACGCAGAAATTAAATTATA
This sequence comes from Bacteroidota bacterium, assembly GCA_013288235.1. Taxonomy (GTDB): domain Bacteria; phylum Bacteroidota; class Bacteroidia; order Sphingobacteriales; family Sphingobacteriaceae; genus Mucilaginibacter. The sequence continues at coordinate 25,523 of JABDCF010000037.1, forward strand.
TAAAAGCGCTTAAAATAATCGGTAACAAATGTGCCGGGGCAGGCGTCAATGTCGAAACCATTTAAATGTTAATTAAAAGATTGTAAGTTTGAGTTCTTAAAGAATGAAACCATCATACGCTGTTAAAAAACAAATAACAGCTTGCGATAGCTTCATTACCGGGAACAAATAAAAAATAGTAATGAAAGATAATAACTTGGAAAAACCAAAACCGCTCCGGAAAATACCGAATAAAAAAATTACGCCAAAACCGCCAAAACCAAATATTATGTGGTTTTACGCCATTATTGTTGTAGTGCTGCTTGGCGTTGCGACATTAATGAATACCCCCACTACCAGCCAGATAACTTTTCAGCGGTTTGAGGAAGAAATGCTTAAACAGCATGATGTACAAAAGGTTGTTGCTTACCGCAGCGGAGACCTTATTGTTGCCGATGTTTACATAAAGCCTGAAAGTTTGACTAAGCCGCAGTATCATGATGCAAAAAAAGAGCACAGCCCTTTGAACCTGAGCAATGATGAAACGGGCCCTCAATATGCTTTTACTGCTGCTACTTATGATGGTTTAACCAAAGCAATAAATGATGCCCAGGCAGGTGTTGCCGATGCAGACAAAGTACCGGTTTCTATCGAGGCGGGGCACGAAAGCCTGTTGTCGAACTGGTTTGTACAGTGTATTATAATGGCTGTTTTACTGGTAGCCGTATGGCTATTTATTATGCGCCGCATGAGTGGTGGCGCTGGCGGTGGCCCCGGCGGCCAGATATTTAATATCGGCAAGTCAAAAGCCACATTATTTGATAAAGAAGCGCAGGTATCCGTAACGTTTAATGATGTGGCCGGCCTTGAAGAGGCCAAACAGGAGGTGATGGAAATTGTAGATTTTCTTAAAAATCCTAAAAAATATACTAACCTGGGTGGTAAAATACCAAAAGGGGCATTGCTTATCGGTGCCCCTGGTACCGGTAAAACCTTGCTTGCTAAAGCCGTAGCTGGCGAAGCACAGGTGCCCTTTTTCTCTTTATCAGGATCGGACTTTGTTGAAATGTTTGTTGGGGTAGGTGCATCACGCGTTCGTGACCTTTTCCGCCAGGCGAAAGACAAAGCTCCATGTATTATATTTATAGATGAAATTGACGCCATTGGCCGTGCCCGTGGTAAAAACAATATTGTAGGTGGTAATGATGAGCGCGAAAACACCCTGAACCAGTTACTGGTTGAAATGGATGGTTTTGGTACCGATTCGGGTATCATCATCCTTGCTGCAACTAACCGCCCTGATGTGCTGGACTCGGCACTACTTCGTCCCGGCCGTTTTGACAGGCAGGTATCTATTGATAAACCAGATTTGATTGGCCGCGAGCAAATATTTAAAGTGCATTTAAAACCCGTGAAACTTGCTGAAGGCGTTGATGCTAAAAAACTGTCAGCACAAACCCCTGGCTTTGCAGGCGCCGAAATTGCCAATGTTTGTAACGAAGCCGCCTTAATAGCAGCCCGTAAAAACAAGGAAGCTGTTGATATGCAGGATTTTCAGGATGCAATTGACCGTGTAATTGGCGGGTTGGAGAAAAAGAACAAGATCATATCGCCCGAAGAAAAACGTATTGTTGCTTACCACGAAGCAGGCCATGCTATTGCAGGCTGGTTTTTGGAACATGCTGACCCGTTGGTTAAAGTATCCATCGTTCCCCGTGGCGTTGCTGCGTTGGGTTATGCACAATACCTGCCAAAAGAACAATTTTTGTACACCACCGAACAATTAATAGATGGTATGTGTATGACATTGGGCGGTCGTGTTGCTGAAGACATAACCTTCGGCAAAATATCAACCGGTGCGCAAAATGACCTGGAACGAATTACCAAACTTGCTTATGCTATGGTTACTATATATGGCATGAATGCAAAAGTTGGTAACGTATCCTTTAATGATACCCAGGGCGAATACCAGTTTAACAAACCATATTCTGAAAAAACATCGGAACTGATAGATATGGAAGTTCGTAACCAGATAGCCGAAGTTTATGAAATGACCAAGAAATTGCTTATCGATAAACGCGAAGGCCTGATAAAACTGGCCGATAAGCTTTTGGAAAAAGAGATCCTGTTTCAATCAGACCTTGAAGAGATATTAGGTAAGCGTCCGTTTGAAAACCGTACAACTTATGATGAGTTTGTGAACGGCCCCGAAGCCGATCAGGAACCAGTTGCAAAAGCGCTGATACCCGAAGGTGTAGCCGATCATTCAGGTACTTTTGAAAGAAATCCTGAAGAAAAGGACATTAAAGGCGCGAAGAAATAATAATTTTAGCTTAAAGCTGATTTAAGCAGAAAGCTAAAAGACCAAAGCAAAAAGCTCTTAAGCTCCTTTGGACTTTTTGCTTTTTGCTTTTTGCTTTTAGCTTTTGGCTTTCAGCTATAACTATGAGGGACATCACCACATCAAAGGAAAAACTGCTTAAAAAGATCCGCAAGGCACTCCTCGAAAAAAGGGATAACCCCTATCCTAACCTTGAAGATTTACCACACTATGCCCCAAGTGATGAGGTACCTGAAGTGCTTTTTGCTGAACAATTTACCGGCATATCAGGCCAGTTTGTTTTTTGTGAAGATGAGGTACAATTTATCGAAAACCTGCTTGAGCTTGCCGAAGAGCGTAAATGGCGCAAAATATATTGCTGGGAACCACCCCTACAGGAGATATTAACCCGTTTTGAATACCCATATTTTGAAACCGACAAGGATTTTGAGCAAGCCGACGTGGGCTTCACCCTTTGCGAAGCATTAATTGCACGTAATGGTAGTATTTTATTGTCAAACGGTAATATGGCAGGTCGTCGCTTAAGCATTTATCCGCCTGTACATATCGTATTAGCTTATACCTCGCAAATGGTCATCGACCTTAAAGATGGTTTTAAACTGATAAAAAACAAATACGGCAGCAATCTGCCCTCAATGATCAGCAACGTTACCGGGCCGAGCCGTACTGCGGATATTGAAAAAACGCTTGTTTTGGGCGCTCACGGGCCTAAGGAGTTGTTTGTATTTTTGTTAGAAGGTTAAATGTAGAGACGCAATATTTTGCGTCTCTGACCTGCAAATTACTCTTGCAAATCATTCGGGTTGCTTTAATAGCAGGAGGCGCAAAATATTGCGTCTCTACAATTTGAGATCGCCCAATTTACTTTCCTCAAGCACCAACCTTTCGCATTCTTTATTTGCGTTATATTGCCATTTTATCAGCCTGATACAGCCATTGGCCAATTCAATCCCTGTAATATCTCCATCATCAAAACAGCAGCAGCCGCTGTTGAAATAGGTGTCCAGGTAGCCATTAAAGTCTGGCATTCTGTCGCCTTTATTTTCGCGGCCTTTTATTTGCTTTTGCAATTCTTCAACCTGCGGCTTCTCGTTCGCTTTTTTAGCGCCTTCAAGTTCTTCGTATAATTTTTCGAGATGTGTTACAGATTTAAAAACCGGTTGATGGGTATGCCCGGTAATAAGCAGCATATTTTTACGCTTCGAGCTCCACTCATACATCATGCGGTTATGCGCAGTTTTTAACTGGTCGTTGTTAGCGGGCGTATTAGGGTTTATGCGCAGATAAGCCTGGAACGGCCCCCAAATATCCGACACAAACCATTTACTGAACCAATTGCCATCGCTTTGCAGGTCGCCCTGGTGGCCATGCGTCATGTAAATTTCCAGTGGTTTTTTATTTACCGTGGTTTTAAGTACAACGCCCTCATAAATGGATACTTTTTGACCGTAAATTTTTTGCAGATTAAAAGCTGCCAGCGGATCATTATCCCAATAAAGATCGTGGTTACCAAATATTTTAATGAAGGCTTTACGTTTTAAAAACTTTTCCTCTATCTCAAAAGTGGCTTTATTGTGGCGCTTTACCGTGATCAGCAGGTTTTCCCAAAGTTCTTCGCTATCGCCCAGGTTGATATAAAAAAACCTGTTTTTGTAGTAATAGTCCAGCGCTGCTATATAATTTTTCTCAGCAAGGGCAAAAACATCTGCACCGTCCCTTGCACCTTTATGCTGATCGGACAGTATAATAAACTTATCCTTATGTGCGTCAAAAGGCAAAACCAATCCCTTTTTACCCGGGTTAGTTGTAATTTGAAGATAAAGGCCGTTTAATGCCTTATCTACTCTTTTTCTATCCGGCCTTGATGAAAGTTTATCTGCCAGCTTTACAACAGGCTTGTTCAGTAGCCTTTGGAGAAATTGACGCATATGCAGTAAACATAAGCAAACGCTATTTGTGTTGGTGTTTTAACGGTATAAATACCGTTAAAACACGGTATAACTTATGTTCTTAATATCGTATAATTGGATAATTATTAATTTAAACCCTAATCAAATAAACTATGGCTTCAATCATTGATCCTGTATTGGCTAAGAGCTTAATAAAGGAGTATCAGCAACAAAACGCGGCGGCAGGCGGTCCTGGCCTGTTAACCCCGACTAAACAGCCTATAAATGGTTATTTTATTGACCGGCAAAGTTTAGAGACATTGCTTAGTAATCCAAATGTGGCAGGTATAAGCTTACATTTTGCCAAGCATCCTGATTTCGCAGGAAAACAAGACAATGTTTTTACATTAGCTTTTGCCGGGGCCGAGCCAAACACGAACACAGCAGCAGGGACAACATCGTCTTATGTGTGTACCGGTCCTATTTTTGATAATATACTCCCTTGCCCACCGAATTGTACCGATCTGGGGTAGTTTAACAAGTTTTAAATGTCAAACTATATAATATCTTACTTTATATTACTTTTAATCGTTTCGGTTATCGGGGTGGTACGCTATAAAAAGCTTACCACTCCGTTTAAAATACTTAGTGTATTAATAATTCTTACACTGCTGTTAGAGATTACATCAGAAATTTGTGCTAAAAAATATAAAAACAATCTCCCTGTATCACATTTTACCGTACTTAGTGAATATATATTTTTGTCATTAACATATTATTTTATTTTTAAAAATAAGGCCATAAGAACTTCAATTAAAATCATAATGTTAATATTTATAATATTATTTTTTGTTAATGCTATATTTATTCAACCTTACCACAGTGCTTTTCCGTCAAATATGTATACTCTCGAAGAAATAATTTATGCTATATTTTCATTAATGCTTTTTAAGCAGATGCTTTTATATCCGTTGCCGGTAAATATTATAAAACAAAGTGTTTTTTGGTTTAATACGTCAATATTATTTTATTCGACAACAATGTTCTTTAATTTTGGCCTTATAAATTACTATATAAAACATCACCTTAATGACCAGGTTATATTTGATTTCATTGCTGGCATCAACATGATATTTTATCTATTAATAGGAATCTCTATATTTATAGATAACAAACAAACTTCCACCAATAATGGATGACGAAAGTATACGTTTATTAGTATTCGCTTCAACGGCATTCTTTGCTTGTATTTCCGGCTTTATTATTTATTTTGTTGTGTTATACCGTAATAAACAATTAAAAAATAAGCGGGAACAGGAAAAACAACAAACTGCATTTCAACAGGAACTGCTTAAAGCACAGATAGAGATGCAGGAACAAACGCTTTTGCATGTAAGCCGCGAAATACATGATAATATTACACAGGTATTGTCATTTGTAAAGCTTAGCCTTGGTTTAGCCGGCAATAGCACCGAAGACACTAAACAGGCAAAGATCACCGAAAGCAGGGAATTGGTTTCGCAAGCCATCAGCGACCTTCGCGACCTCTCAAAAAGCCTTAGCTTTGAACATATTACCAATTTCGGACTTTTAAAAACCATTGAAATTGAAACCAAAAGAGTAAACAAAAGCGGCATCATAAACATGGTCCTTACAATTGAAGGGGATGTTTATCCATTAGGTGAACAACGCGAGCTTGTACTGTTCCGCATTTTCCAGGAAGCGCTTAATAATGCGTTGAAACATGCGTCAGCCCAACATTTTAAAATCGGCTTGCAATATCATGATGAAATGTTTAATTTAACCCTCGAAGATGACGGCAGTGGTTTTTCGGCTAACTCACTAAGTAACAGTAATGGGTCGGGTTTGAGAAACATGGAAAACAGAGCGGCCCTTATCGGAGCAGCGGCAACAATTAACAGCTCCCCGGGTAAAGGTTGCTGTATAAAGGTTACGCTAAACCCTTTAGAACAACTATTAAAACCTAATGGATACCATCCAGATCGCTTTGGTTGATGATCACCGCCTTTTTAGAAGTGGTATAGCATCGTTGATCAACAATTTCAGTAAATACAACGTGCTTTTTGAAGCAGCTAATGGCGAAGAGCTGATGAACAAAATTTCGCCCAAATTTAAGCCTGATATCATTTTACTTGATATTAATATGCCTATTATGAACGGTGCAGTGACCGCTAAATGGCTTAAAAAAACCTACCCAGAGATTTGTGTTATAGTTTTATCAATGCTTGACGATGCCGAAAAAGTACTTGAGATGCTGAAACTTGGCGTAAAAGGGTACCTGCTTAAAGACGCCGAACCGGATGAATTTGAACTGGCCCTGCAAAAAGTATCGGAAGGCGAAGTGTACTACCCCGATTTTGTTACCCGCCTTTTGGTTGATTCCATTAGCCACCCGGTTAGCAGTAACGTACTAAATGTACGTGAAGTTGAATTTTTAAGGTTAGCCAGCACCGAGCTTACCTATAAAGAAATAGCCGACCATATGAAAGTGAGCGTACGTACGGTTGATGGTTACCGTGATACTTTATTCGAAAAACTTAACGTAAGGAGTCGCATAGGTCTTGTATTATTTGCCATAAAAAATAAGCTGATAGATTTGTGATTTGCTAAAATATTTAGCAAATTTGTTTTATGGCACATGAGGAGAATCCCGAATATTTTAAGGGGCGCGGGTCGCAGGTAAATACCCATAACAAATTTTTAAAAAACAAATATATACTGGAGCACATCGAGGGGCTTGATGAGCCTATGCTGGAAAATACGGCTACCCAGCTGTTTATTGAAAACCCGAAGAGAATAGTAAGCGAATCAAACAGTCCTGATCTGAGCCATATGTATTCCATCAACCCTTACCAGGGATGCGAACATGGCTGCATTTATTGTTACGCACGCAATACGCACGAATATTATGGCTTTAGCGCCGGGCTTGATTTTGAGCGAAAAATAATTACCAAGCCCAACGCCCCGGAGTTACTGGAGCAATATTTCAACAAAAAAAATTATCAGCCGGTTTGTATCCTGCTTTCGGGAAATACAGATTGCTACCAGCCGGTAGAACGAAAATTAAAAATAACCCGTTCGCTCTTACAGGTCTTCCTGAAGTACCGGAACCCCGTTAGCATCATCACAAAAAACAATGTGATACTACGCGATATTGACATCATTACCGAACTGGCAACGATGAACCTGGTGCATGTTAACGTATCTTTGACTTCGCTGAATGAGCAGTTGCGACAAAAGCTGGAGCCACGTACGGTTACCGCAACCGGCAGGCTGGCAGTTATTCAAAAACTATCGCAGGCGGGCGTACCCGTAAGGGTGATGGCAGCGCCCATTATCCCAGGATTAAACAGCAATGAGATACCCAACATTATTAAGGCTGCCGCCGACAGGGGTGCATTATCCGCAGGCTTTACCATAGTGCGTTTAAATGGCAGCGTTGCCGAAATTTTTACCGACTGGATAGAAAAAGCTTTCCCCGAAAGGGCCGAAAAGGTTTTAAACGCTATAATGGCTTGTCACGATGGGAAGCTGAATGACAGTGATTTTGGCCGCCGCATGAGCGGCGATGGCCAGGTAGCCGAATCCATCCATCAACTATTTAAAATGGCCTGTAACAGGTTTTTATCTGATAGAGAGATGCCGCCATTTGATTATTCGTTATTTGTGCCGAAAGGTGGGAGGCAGGTGAATTTGTTTTGATAAGTGGTTGGATTTGGTTGATTAAGTGAATGGTTATTGCCTTGTTCTAACAATAAATTTTTCAATCAAAATCCCGACACCAACCCCAATGGTATAACTCAGCATATCGCCCCATAAAAACACTTCGCCTAAAATTAAACCGCCAATAACGGTATGGCGGATGTTATTGATCCATGCCGTGGTATCGTTGCCTTTATTCATTATTTTACCAACGGTAGTGGTGTCAACCGCATCAACCATACCCTCCTTTATATTTTGGTCGTAATAGGTGCGGCCAACCGCTTTAGTAAATCCATTTGCCGTGTCTGCGAAGTATTTAACAACTTTTGGCTGATAGGAATGATCATACTGCAAAATAAAAACGCTGGCTGAACCTTTTTTATGCCAGTTAATGCCATCGAGTTTAATATTCAAGCCGGGACAATATTCGCTCAATTTCTGACCGCCTATGACAAACAGCTGGCAACCGGATAAAAAGAAGCAGAATAACAGGCCGGCTGTAACCGCGACTGATT
>JABDCF010000038.1 GCA_013288235.1 Bacteroidota bacterium
GTAGAGACGCAATATTTGCGTCTCCGACATGCAAGAATGATCTATAAATTCTTAAACAATCAAGAGACGCAAAGTATTGCGTCTCTACATTAAAAAACATGAATATAAATTCATCGGTATATGTGGCAGGTTTGGGGGTTATTTCGGCGATAGGGAATAATGTTGCTGAACACCTTATTTCTTTTGAGCGGGAAGAGGCCGGCATGGGGGATATTACCATGATGGATACTATTCACCGTAAAAAGCTGCCAGTAGCCGAGGTGAAGTTGAGTAACGAAGAACTGGCATCAGTTGCAGGCTTGCCTGCGGATATGAGCCGTACTGCTTCGCTAAGCCTGATTGCGGCCAGGGAAGCGCTGGATGATGCTGCCATTCCCGCTATAGATACTTTGCGCACAGGTTTTGTTTCGGCAAATACAGTAGGCGGAATGGACAGGAGCGAGCATTTTTTTGTTGATTTTATTAAAGATGATAGTAAAGGCAAGCTGAGAAACGTATTTGACCACGAATGCGGCAGCATGACCGAAATTGTGGCCGACCAATTGGGCATAAAAGATTTTTTAACCACCATCAGCACAGCCTGTTCATCATCTGCAAATGCTATATTTTACGCCGCAAGGCTTATAAAAAACAACGTGCTTGATGTTGCCATTGCAGGGGGCACCGATGCCCTTACCAAGTTTACCCTCAATGGCTTTAATACCTTGATGATATTGGACGATGAATTTTGCAAACCTTTTGATGAACACCGCGAAGGCTTGAACCTTGGCGAAGGCGCAGGCTACCTGGTGCTCGTATCGGAAAAAGTGGCAAAAACCTTAAATAAAAAGCCTTACTGCAAACTAAGCGGCTATAATAACAGCAATGATGCCTACCATCAAACGGCCTCATCGCCTGATGGCACGGGATCCTATTTAGCCATGAAGGGTGCATTGGAAAGAAGTGGTTTGGCTACATCGGATATCGATTATATCAATTTGCATGGCACGGGCACGCCGAATAACGACAGCGCGGAAGGTACAGCTATTAAAAGGCTTTTTGAGCCTGATTATCCGCCAATGAGTTCTACCAAATCATTTACCGGGCATACGCTTGGCGCAAGCGGCGGACTGGAGGCAGTGTTTTCAGTATTGGCTATAAAACATGGGCTCATTTATCCAAATCTTCGTTTTGAAACACGCATGAATGAATTGCCGGTTGATCCTGCAAAAAAGTTTTTGAAAGGGCAAAATATAAACCATGTAATGTCAAACTCGTTTGGTTTTGGCGGGAATTGTACATCATTAATATTTTCGGGGACCTACATATGAGTATATATATCCGTTCATCTGCCTGTATATCGCCGCAAAATACTTTCGGGAATGTTGATTTTTTAGCAGAAGTTGTTGAATATAACGGCACCCGTTTAAAAGCAATTGAGCCTGATTATAAAGAGTTTGTCGATCCGAAACTGATCCGCAGGATGAGCCATATTATTAAAATGGGGGTGGCTGCTGCGATGCAATGCCTAAAAAACGGCGAAACTGAAATGCCGGGCGCTATAATTACAGGCACTGCTTATGGCTGCCTGGAAGACACGGTAACATTTTTAACCCGGATCATCGAGCAGGATGAAGAACTGCTGCCGCCTACTGCATTCATACAATCCACCCATAATACAGTCGCAGCACAAATTGCATTGATGCTCAAGTGCCATCAATACAACAATACATTTGTGCATAAAGGTATTTCGTTTGAGAGTGCATTGCTTGATGCTACCATGCTTTTAAATGAAAACGAGGCCGATAATATTTTAGTTGGCGGCGCCGATGAAATGACAGATACCAGCTTTACCATATTAAGTCGCCTGGGGCTTTATAAACGCTGGCCGGTATCAAATTTAAATCTTTATGCCACCAAAACGAGGGGTACTATGGGTGGCGAAGGTGCGGCATTTTTCCTGTTGACCGATAAAACTTCTGATAGCAACGTTGCTGAACTTACAGCCATCCGCACCATATACAAACCGGAAAGCCTTGAAGATATTGAAAGAAGGGTGATAGATTTTCTTGCCGAAAATGATTTAACGATAGATGATATTGATTTGGTGATAACCGGTAAAAGCGGCGATACGGCACACGATGATATTTACGAACAGTTAAACCAGTCTCTTTTTAAGGGCAATAACCTGGGAAATTATAAGCATTTGTGCGGAGAATACCCAACATCATCGGCATTTGCCTTGTGGCTGGCGTCAAATATCATAAAAACTGGAATTGTACCGGATGCGGTTGTTGAGCGTCACACGAAAGCTGGCGCCCCAAAAAGAATATTAACCTACAACCACTATCAAAAAATATATCATTCATTAATGCTGGTTTCGGCCATTTAGGTTTTTGACATGCCGCAAAAAAACGACGCTTTATTTAGTATCAGTAAACTGGCACATCAGGATGGCTGCATTAATGCCATGCTTGATATTAATAAAGATTGCGACATATTTAACGGGCATTTCCCTGGTCAGCCGGTAGTGCCCGGCGCTTGCATGCTGCAAATTGTAAAAGAGGTTTTGGAAGCTGCTTTGAATGTCTCTTTACGATTAAAAAAAGCCGATCATTTGAAATTTATGGCAATGATCGATCCGGGCAGCACACAAACGGTTGAATTGGATATAGCTTATAAATTTATTGAAGGCGATATTCATGTAGCAGCAAAACTAATGAATGGCGATGTTGTTTGTTTCAAGTTGCAGGGGAGTTTTGTAACCGGAATGCCTTACTTTTGAAACAATGTCAAAGCAATACCATAAAGAAAGCCAGGCAAACCAATACGATAAGATATTCCGTGAAAATATGGAAGCCGCTTTGCCCGGCATTATTGAGCATGTGCTTGGATTGGATATAGTGCATAGTGAGGAGATCCCGGATGATATTCAACATACCAAAGAACGCAAGCCCGACCTGCTCAAAAAAGTAACAGACAGCTCGGGTAAAGTTTTCATACTTCATATTGAGTACCAGGTAAAAAATGAAAACGAAATGGTTTACCGTATGGCAGAATACCACGTTATGTTGCTGCGAAAATATTCACTGCCAGTTGAACAGTTTGTCCTTTTTATGGGTACGGGAAAAGCCTGTATGCCGACAGAGATCAACGAAGACAGGCTTAAATTCAGTTACCGGCTGATAACCATTTCAGAAATTAATTATAAAATATTTTTAAAATCTGACAAAGCGGAGGAGAAAATACTGGCAATATTAGCTAACTTTGAGAATGACGGCGAAGTTGTGGCCCTGCAAAATATTTTAAAAGGCGTGCAGGCCGGCACTCAAGGAGATTTTGCCGAAAGCCGTTATTTTGAACAATTGAGAATTTTGGCGCAATTACGTAAATTAGATATTAAATTTGCAGAAGCTATGGAATCGATAACAAAATTTTTTAAAGAAGAAAAAGACCCGTTTTTCCAAAGGGGCGAAGCAAAAGGCAGGAAAGAAGTTGCCAAGGAAATGAAAAAGGACGGCATCCCTGTTGACCAAATTGCTAAATTCACTAAACTTTCTCTTGAGGAAATAGAAAAACTTTAATTCTTTAAGATTCCATTCGTTCTAACCCATTCAGCCCAAAGCTTAAGTGCCTTTAAACGGTCGGAGAAATTGGCTATAGTAAAACCCGGCTTAATACTTTCAACTAAAGACTTCAGACTCAAATCACCCCATCATCAGCCTCCTGATCAACTCCGCGCTTTGTTTGTTGCCTTCTTCAAGCCGGCCGTCAAAAAATGCCTGAACTTCGGTGAAATGCTTTTTGTAGCCTTCCATATCGCCATAACCGATAATTGACGACCATTCCCGCACAGCCGAATGAAACTCCAAATCGTCGCCGCGGATGGTTTTATCGTAAAGGGCAGTTTCTATAGATTCTTCCAGCAGTTCTTCGTTTTTAAACAGGTATTCGGCAATGCCGAGGCGCAGGCGGAAAGGCGGCGTTTGGCAGATCAAATTATCGTATGGGTTTACGCCCAGGTGATACCAGGCATCAACCATGCTTAAAATACTTAAATGTGAGTTTGGCTTTTGCTGTTCGGGCTTTTGCGACAGGGAAAACTCTTTCATCACCGCATCATTCAGCATAATAGGCTTACGGCTTTCGTGAAAAACAAAATCGCGGGCACGGTAAAGCCTTGCCCTGAATGTTTCTTCTTCCTCCTTTATCATCAACTTAAACAACTCCGATTCGGATATGGCATAACGTTTTACTTGCTGCCGGGCGTAAGGGTTTAAAATAGCCAAACCGGCATATACGTGCGCTTTGTAGCTAAAAATACGCAGCGTGGTTAAAATCTTTACATTATCGATGCCTCCGATATACGAAGCATTTTCCCAGGGAAAAAACCCCGCCGATTTCCACGCCGTGCCCATGCTTTCGAAACCTACATGCGTTACAGCCTGGGTATCGGCCACTATTTTATCATGTTCATGGTAATTGTCCATCTCCACAATATCCGAACCAATGGCCGTAAAAAGATCAAGCATGCGCTGGTAAGCTTCATCATCCGCACGGTGACGGATCAAAATGAGTGTTTGTCCTTTAGGCTTGAAACCGGGCCCGTGCATGCCATGAAAAGTTATGATCTGTGCATCGGCAGGCAGGTACTTTTCAAAAGCCTCAATTTCGGGCGTCTTTACCGATGTCTGGCCGGCCACAATCGCCCCGTATTTGGTGGAATGGCCACATTCGGCCACTACTTTAGCTATTTTTTCGGCCTCAACAGCATAAATAATAAGGTCGCTGATGCGGGATACATCCATCCCGTCTTCTAAAACTTTTATGTCGTAAGGGCCAAGTTCTTCCTCCAGTTTATCACGGTTTTCGGGCAGGTCGCAGCCGCAAACCTGGTAGCCGGCATCAGCAAATGCTTTAGCATATAAACGCCCCATATCGCCCAGGCCAATAATACCTATATTCATGGTGCTAATATATTGTTTAGATTTGAGAAGTCCATAGACCATGGTCCATAGCTCATGGTTCATGGCTCATGGTTCATGGCTCATAGTTCATAGATAATGGGGTAAATACTTGCAGAAAAGCCATGGACTATGAGCCATGAGCTATGAACTACAAAACAAATCTCACATCTCATATCTCACTTCTCAATTCTAAATACTAATTTTACTTTATAAACTAAATCAACATGTTGAGGATACCCGTTATAATTTTACTTGTTTGCAGTATCATATCATTAACCTACGCACAGGACAGCCTAAAAAAGAAAGCCCCTGCACAAACTGTTCCCGTAAAACCTTATCCTAAAACATATAAATACCATTCGTACCGTTATCGTGCAAAGGCAGATTCAATTGCAAAGGCAAAGGCGGCGCTTACCCCGGTAAAAACTGACACAGCGGCCCCTGCTCCTGCCCCGCCTGTTGTAGTTGATAAAAGCCTTAACGGACAGTACCAATACCTGTTAACCAAAGTATATCATTATCAGCAACCATTAATAGCGGCTTTATGGAAAAGCGCTTCGGATACCCTTGGTAGTAACCGCCGCAAACTACAATCTGCCCAAAGTAAACTGGCTATTCAAAATAAAACTATCGATAGTTTAAGTGCAGAAGTAGCCAATAAAGACAAAGCTGTTGCACAAACCGACGGCGTAGACGTTCTGGGTGTTGACCTTACAAAAACCACGTACAACCTTATTGTATGGGGCCTGGTCGCTATTTTTGGCATCACCGCTTTGGTGGTTATATTACGGTCGGGCGGCTTTAAACGCGAGGCCAGGTACCGTGTACAGCTTTATAACGAACTTGAAGAAGAGTTTAAAACCTACAAAACCAAAGCAAACGATAAAGAGAAAAAGCTGGCGCGGGAACTGCAAACAGAGCGCAATAAGCTGGATGATTTGTTGGGAAGATAGGCTTTGCTAAGTCAAAAGTCTTTAGTTTAAAGTCATAAGTCAGATTTTGTTCTTTCTTTAAATTGTAAGTAAGTCAAGAATTACCGTAAAACATTGCATGAAAGCCTACCTGTTTGGATGGAACCCTGCTAAATTTAAATGGGAAAACCTGGATGAGGATATTGCAAAGCTTTCGACCACAGGCAAATTAGAAGATACCTGGAGCGTTGCAAGCCACAAAACCATACAACCGGGCGACAGGGCCTACATAGTGCGCGTTGGGCATGAGCCAAAAGGGATATTTGCTTCGGGATATATTTCATCGAAGCCATTCCTTGCGTTGCGTATGGGCAGGACGTATTATCGTATAAATATAGCTTTGGATATTTTATTAAACCCGGATAAACAACCTATCCTCGGCCTCGATATTTTAAAAACCGGCAACCTCGCCACCCAAAACTGGACGCCGCAGGCATCGGGTATTTCGATAAGGCCTGAATTGGTTGATGAACTGGAAGGGGTTTGGCAAGATTTTTTGGAGCCTTAAAGGGAAAATATTAATATCGAACAATGAATTTTGAATATCGAATTTCTAAGTTTATAACTTTAATTTAAACCTCTCTGCCTTAACGCGGAGGTGAGTAGGCTGCATATTATGGCAACAATTAAACCTGTGCTACGCATTTTTGATTATGATAAAACCATAGAGTTTTATGTTGACTGGCTTGGCTTTAAAATTGACTGGGAGCATACTTTTGGACCAGGCGCACCCAGGTTTATGCAGGTTTCGTTAGGCGATGTGTCTTTTTACCTGTCGGAACATCACGGCGACGGTAGTCCGGGTGTGCATATTACTATCGCTGATTTTAAAGGGTTGCGGGCTTATCACAAGCAATTGATCGCCAAAAAATATAAATACAACGGGCCCGGGCTGGAAGTCCCTTTTTGGGATGAGCATAGTATAACTGTCACAGTTATTGACCCGGTGGGGAACCAGATTACGTTTACGGAGAAAGAGGACCGCTGATTTTATTGATTTTGGTGAGTTTTTATCTGGCGCGGGTAGGCCAAAAGCGTTATGATTCTCATGCCCCGCTGATAATTTAAAAACAATATCAGGATTTATTCAGAGCATTTTAATGATTACTTTTGAATAATTCAGATGATTTAAGTTTTTTTTACGACATCAATATTCAAATTAAACCGCCCAAAATTTCGTAAATTTGTATATACCGCTAACCAGCGCAGCCTAAACGCGGGAGACGCAAAGTATTTGCGTCTCTACGAGATATATTTTCGTTTTTTCAACCAAAAAACAGCTACTTTTGCTCTCTTTTTTGTATATTTAATTAATTTTCAGATAGTTGTGTTTTCACAACATCAAATTTTTATCACGCCCTAAACGGGTTTAGCCTTCAAAAACGGAAATTTTATCACGCCCTAAACAGGTTTAGCCTTCGGAATTGAAATTTTTATCACGCCCTAAACGCATTTAGCCTTCAAAAATGGAAAAATTATCACGCCCTAAACACATTTAAGCCGTGAGAAAAACAAGCGGCGGCGGCACTGCAAAACATTACAACATTACAACTTTCTAACCTTGCAACTTTCCAACAACTTTCCAACATTACAACCTTACAACATTCCAACAAAACCAACCCCAAAAACTTTTTCCCGGAACCCCTTGAAAATCAAAAAATAAGTACCTACCTTTGCAGTCCTTAAAATAAGTCCGCCGTGTTGGCGGGCGAAGGATAAAAACAAAATACAAAAAAGGAAAAATGCCTACTATTCAACAATT
Organism: Bacteroidota bacterium; assembly: GCA_013288235.1. Taxonomy (GTDB): domain Bacteria; phylum Bacteroidota; class Bacteroidia; order Sphingobacteriales; family Sphingobacteriaceae; genus Mucilaginibacter. The sequence goes on from JABDCF010000038.1 coordinate 7,680, forward strand.
AGTTAGAAAAGGTAGAGTAGCTCTGGTTGACAAGAGTAAGTCGCCAGCGTTGGACAGCTGTCCACAGCGAAGAGGAGTATGCACACGCGTGTATACCACTACCCCTAAAAAACCAAACTCAGCAATGCGTAAAGTGGCCCGTGTGCGCTTAACCAACGGTAAAGAGGTGAATGCCTATATCCCTGGTGAAGGACACAACTTACAGGAACACTCTATTGTTTTGATCCGTGGCGGACGTGTTAAGGACTTGCCAGGTGTACGTTACCACATCATCCGTGGTGCATTGGATACATCAGGTGTTGCAGGCCGTAACCAACGCCGTAGTAAATATGGAACTAAACGCCCTAAACCCGGTCAGCCACAGATGCAGGCTTGCAAAATATTTTTATCTAAAATATAATTCACCTGTTGCGCAATAAAGCCGGCATCAAATTTATCCTGTATAAAAAAAGTATGCTCGCCTTTAAAATTATTACGGATACAAATTTCGCCGATAACAATATTTGGCAAGGTATAAACAAACAGCGCAGGACTGGCCATTTCTTTTACCGTTTCGAAATATTTAATATCATCATCGAGGCTGCTATTGGCATTTGCTAAAAGTATGCCCACGTCTTCCGGCCTGTAATTTTCTTTTTTAAAGCTATCCTTCAGCAATATTTCCGCAGCGAGCCAGCCCAGTTTGCTCAAATTATCCATCTTATAAAATTTCGGATAACTAAAGTGAAAGTGCTGGTAAACTGAAAGCAAAAAGGCAGCAATATCGGTATGGCTTTCAAAAATGTTTAAACCTTCCTTAATTACAGCACCTTTATTTATAGTGCAACTGCTTGTTATGTATTTTTCCGTAAACAAAATCTTTCTTAAATTATGGAAAGACTTACGAAGTTTAATTCGGTATTGTTTATTTTTCAAAGGCCTCATTGAGGGCTTCGCCGTTTCAAAACTTCGTAAGTCTAACGTGTTACTTTTTACAAATTTTTAACTAAAAACTTATCAAGGTCATGCAAATCGAAATCTTTCCAAATTACCCTGCCTTCTTTATCCAATAAAATAAAGGTTGGGAATAATTTAATGCCCAGTTCATTATGCTGAAAATTATTCTCTTCTAAATATTGCGTCCAGACAAGTCCGTGTTCTTTCACCCTTTTTTGCCAGATAAGGACATTTTTTGTTTCATCAACCGAAATACTAACAATATCAAACCCTTTAGTTTTGTACGCGCTATACAGTTTTTGCAATTCGGGAATGGTATCTAAACAGGGGCGGCACCGGGCAAACCAATAATCGATCAAAGTGTATTTTGCTTTGGGCACTATAAATTTGGTCGCGCTGAGGTCGTAGTTTTTTAAATTTATGTCCGGAAATTTTTCATTTTCTTTGATTTTTGAGTCCTCAAAGTCTTTGTTTAAAATCTTCCAGGGCTTTTCGCTTTTTATTCTGTTTGAAAAACTTGTGAGCGTTTTCTGCCGGACCGCGGATTGCCCGTGATCGTTAAATTGTTCGATGAGTTGCCATAAAGCGACGTACGAACCGGGGTTTTGGATGGTATAATTTAACAGCGATGTATCCGCTTTTTTACCCAGATCGTCATATAACATATCCATGGACTTCGATTTACAATCGTAGGCTATGCCACTGGTCATAAAAGGAATAAACTTATTTTGATATTCGCTGGCCGTGCTGCCATTTATTTCGCTGCAATTATCCGACGAATAATTTGTTTTTATGCTGGTAGTTGTTGCGTCGGTAAAGTAAAAGCCCATCCGGAAGGCCAGCTTGCCTTTGTCAGATGCAAATAAAACCCGGTACATCTGCGGATACGGCAAATTATTAGTCACAACATAGCGATTGCCTGTTAGCTCAGCAGATGGTAAACCATTTTCGTAGTATTTATCGTCAATTGACCCATGGGTAAAATAAAGGGTATCGGTACCAGGCGGTTTGCCGATAACTTCACCCGTGATTTGTTTTTGAATACCTGAATGGGTTTGGGCTAAAACCATCAGTGTATTCAATGTGAAAATTAATGTTATAAAATATCTTATCATAAAAAGGTCTCTTAAGACTGCTGTCAATGAAAGACCTGAAAGACTTACGAAGTTTCGAAAACTTCGTAAGTCTGACCTGTTACTTTCCAAAAACCAAGGCCGCATTGCATCCCCCAAAACCTGAGGCCGTTTTTAGGCAATTGTTAAACTTACCCGGCAATAGTCCGGTACAAATATTTAGCGGCTGCGTTACGCCCATATTTTCAAACCCTAAAGTTGGCAAAACTAAGTTTTCTTTTATGGATTGGATAGAAATAACCGATTCTATTAATCCGGCAGCCCCTAAGGTGTGCCCGTAATAGCCCTTTAGACTATTTAGCGGAACCGATTGTAATCCCGATAAAGAAAAAGCATTCGCTTCCATTTCATCATTATAAACGGTAGCTGTGCCATGGGCGGAAATAAAATCAATAGCCCCGGCAGCAACTTTTGCATCTTCCAACGCCTTTTTTATCGCATAAGCCAGTTCCTCACCTGTACGCGACGGCCCGGAAATATGGTTGGCATCATTACTTACCGCCCCACCCCTTACGTTTATATTTTGGTCGTATTTTTTATTGGTTGACAGGATAATTGTCGCTGCGCCTTCGCCCAAATTCAATCCGTCGCGCTGCTTGTCAAAGGGCTTGCATATCTGCCCGCTTAATGCCTGGAACGATTCAAAACCCGATAATATAAACTTCGATATTACATCGGCACCAGCTATTACTGCGTTTTCATATTGTCCCGAGCGCAATAGCCGCATCCCTGTAATAATAGCCAACACCCCCGAAATACAGGCATTTGAAACAACTATAGGTTGAGTGCTAAAACCAAAACATTCAGAAATCAGTTTGGCCGATGTTGATAAGGCGATCCTTTTATGCAATTCAGCATTATTGGTGTTTGTTTCAAGTAAACTTATATTTCCTTTTGTGGAGGATATGATGAGCACCGTTTTTTTATCCTGTAAAGGTATGGTGCTATCCTTTGAAGCCTCTTCTATCGAAGCAATAAGTAACTGTTCAAATTTGGTATAATCTTGATTTGTATCGCTGATAAAGCTTTCATCGCCATTAAACAACGATGCATAAAAAGGCTTTGAAGATATGCCGCCATCATTGCGCTGCCTTACCCCGGATATATTTTGTTTGAGCTTGGAAAAGTTTTCGGCAGTTGTTTTGCCAAGGGGCGACAATACGTTATCAGCAACTACAAAAACATCCGGTTCGTTCGTCTCTTTTATCCCGCTCATATCCTGGTGTTTATTTATTGCCTGCAAAACAGCTTCATCTCGCAGCTGGCTAGTAAATTTTCATTATGCCAAACCTTTCCGGCGATTACCGTCACATCAAAAATTTTATTTTCAATTATAATTTCTGTTATTAGTTCATCACCAACCTTCGGCAAATTAAATATTTCAAAGTTGTTTATTGCACCTATATATCCGACCGCCACAAGTTTATTTTCAGCTTGTGCCATATAACCTGCCCTTAATGCTGCCGTTTGTGCTATATTTTCAAGCAGGCCAGCCTCCTGGAATAAACCATTCGTTACAAAAACATTGTCCGATTCAACAATAAAACTACTTCGGGTGCTGCTTTCATCAACAGAAAGCAGTTTTCCCACCATCACAAAAGGTGTTTTTTGCGGGATAAGGGAAACGATATCATCAACCGGCAACGTCATCATTTACGAATATAAGCCCCCGTTAATGGATAACACCTGCCCGGTAATATAACCGGCCTCGGGCGAAGCTAAAAAGGCCGCAGCATGGGCAACTTCTTCGGGAAGGCCAAAGCGTTTTACGGGTATCAATGCTTTCAGTTCCTTTTCATCAAGGTCGGCAGTCATATCGGTTTTAATAAAGCCGGGGGCGAGTGCATTTACGGTGATCCCCTGCCGTCCAACCTCCTGCGCAAGGGCTTTGGTTGCGCCGATGACACCAGCCTTCGCCGCTGAGTAATTAGTTTGCCCGGCTAATCCTTTTAAGCCTGAAAGCGAAACCACGTTTACAATCCGACCGTATTTGCGGGTCAACATACTGTTCAACACTAAACGAGTTACGTAAAAAAAGCTGTCGAGGTTTGTTTTTAACACATTATCCCATTGCTCATCGGCCATCCAGGCCATCAGGCTGTCATCGCGGATACCGGCGTTGTTTATCAGTACGTCGAGGTGTTTTTCTTCATTGGACGTAATCCAACCACCCAATATTTGCTGCACCTGGTTTTTATCGGCCACATCAAATTGCAGTAGTTCGCCTGTACCATTAGCTTCTTTGATGAGCGAAAGTGTTTTATTGGCTTCTTCGGTATTGCTTTTGTAATTTATAATGATATGATAGCCCAAAGCGGCCATCCTGGTACAAATAGCCCTGCCTATCCCCCTTGATCCGCCGGTAATTAATGCACATTTCATTTAGCTAAAGCTATGATATTGTCCGAAGTTTCAAGAAAATCTTTTATCCTGCCCAAATCCTTGTATTTCGGCTGGTCTTCGATAAATTTAGGGAATATTGCCCTTGCTTCATCATATAATTTACGGGAAATGGATGATAGCCTGTCCTGGCACTCTATATAATCTATCGCCTGTAAAATGGTCATTAAATGGATGGCAAGTACCTCGAATGAATTATCGATCACCCTTTTTGTCATCAACGCTGCGTTACAGCCCATGCTTACAATATCCTGGTTATCATTATTGTTTGGGATACTATGAACGTACATCGGGAACGAAAGCGTCTGATTCTCCGCAACCGTTGAAGTAGCCGTAAATTGCATCCCCTGCATGCCGAAATTTAGCCCCAACACACCCAGGTTTACAAAAGGCGGTAATTTTTGGTTCAGTTTATTATTCAACAGGTAATTCAATTGCCTCTCTGAAAGCATGGATAGTTTGGTAATGGCTATTTTTAGCTTATCCATCTCCAGCGAAACATAATCGCCATGGAAGTTACCGCCATGGAAGATGTTTTTATTCTCGTGGTCTATCACGGGGTTATCGTTAACCGAGTTCAACTCATTCACCAAAACATCTTCAGCCTGGCTTATGGTATCGTAAATGGGGCCTAAAACCTGAGTAACGCATCGTAGCGAATAATATTCCTGCACTTTGTCCTCAAAAACTTCCTGGTCGAGGTTATCGGGATTGTATAAATGTTCCGAACGGTCGCGGATCATCCCGCTGTCTTTCAAAATATCCCGCATCATAGCGGCTATTTTGTTTTGCCCTTTGTGTTGCTTTACAATATTCAACTCGTGCGAATAATGGTCGTCGAAAGCCTCAACGATCTCATTTATTATTGCCGAAAACATTACCGACCAGCCCAATAATTTCCTGGCTTTTATAATATTGATCATCCCGATACCCGTCATGGCCGATGTGCCATTTAAAATGGCCAGCCCCTCGCGGATGTGGATACTAAGCGGCTTAATGCCAAAACGGTTAAATATATCAATGGTAGGGTGGACCTCATCTTCAAATAAAACTTCACCTTCGCCTATCAATACCAATCCTAAATGCGCCAACTGCACCAAATCGCCGCTGGCGCCAACGCCGCCGTGTTCATAAATGCAGGGGTTGATGTTTTTATTGATCAGTTCTTTCAGTAATTCAACAACATCGGTATGCACTCCTGAGTAAGCCAGCATAAAGCTGTTTAAACGGGCTATCATCAATGCTTTTGATAATTCGGGGGTCATCAGCTTGCCGCTGCCCGATGAATGGCTGCGGATAAGGTTATACTGGAGCTGTAAAATATTTTCTTCGTTCACCTTGTATTGAGCCATAGGCCCGAAGCCGGTGTTTATGCCGTAGATGAGTTTATTTGACGAGAATTTTTTAAGGAAATTAAAGTTGACCTCAACTTTTTTCAGGGCAGCTTCATTTAATACAATTTCTTTTTGTTTAAATATAAGTTCAGAAAAATCAGCCAGGGAGAGTGTACTTTGTCCAACAATTATCATGGGCAAAAAATATTTTGTAAGGATTTAAATAATGCGGGGGTAAATGTATAAAATATATGCAAAACCAGTAAACACTAAAAAGGGTTAATAGTTTTTGGTGGTGAAGAAAATGCTTTAAAGCCAATAGCGCCGTTAGGTGCTAAATATTGGTAGAAAAATAATAAAAGAATTTTGCGTGCCGTTAGGTACGCCACTATTGAAGCGGCATTGGCGCTAATGCATTACGGTTGTTCTGTACCTTTCTACCGATATTTGGCCCAGCTGAGGCCTTGGCGGTGTGTCTTTCACCCCCTCCTGTCAATAAATTTTATCGGTTTCCTGCTGGTTTCTATAAATTGTTTTTTCTGTATTTCCTCGGCCGTTAAATATTTAATATGCGGACTTACCCTTAACCTGGCCTGCAAATATGCCCTTATCCTATGGTCGCATTCTTCGCTGTCTTCGGCAGGGAGCAGGTAAAGCAACACCTGGTCGAGGCCGATCTCGTTCGAATAAACCTCGATTACAAAATCCAGTATCTCTTCGCGTTCATTCAACAAATCAAAAAGTGCAGGCGGATATAGCGTGGTGCCTTTAAACTTTATCATCTGCTTTTTGCGGCCCATCACCGGCGATAAGCGCAAACTTGTGCGACCGCAGGTACAGGGCGCATCATCATACATACAAATGTCGCCTGTTTTATAGCGCAGTAGCGGCATACCCTCAACGCCAAGCGTGGTAATAGTTACTTCGCCGGCAATGCCAGGCCCAACAAGTTGGTCGTTTTCGTCAAGCAGTTCCACGATCAGCAGGTCGGGTTGGTAATGACCACCACGCCCCGCCCCGCACTCGGTAAATGCGGTTTGCATTTCGGTAGAAGCATAGGTAGAATACAATTGGATGTCCCAGGCCTCAGTTATTTTTTTTCCTAAAATATTTAATGAAAAATCCGTGTTCCTGATATTCTCTCCAATACAAATAGCCTTTTTAACTGATGTTTGGTTAATATCGATACCAGCCTCCTTTGCAAACTGGATCAGCTTAAGTATAAAAGATGGTACAGCAACAATGGCTGTCGGCTTCAACCGCTTTATAGTTTCCCATTGCAACGAAGGCACACCCGGCCCCAAACGGATGATGCCTGCACCAAGCTTACGGATGCCTGTGTAATACGCTATCCCGGCCATAAACTGCCTGTCGAGGGTAAGCATCAACTGGTAAGTGTCTTTTGACGATCCATCGGCACATAAAAATGAATTATATTCGTTAAAGGCAAGGCGGTCAAGGTCATTGCCGGTTAGCGCTATAGTAACCGGGCTGCCCAGGGTGCCCGAGGTTGAGGTGTACTCAATAACTTTTTCGTGCGGTACGCATAAAAAATCATCATTGCGTTGCTGCAGGTCGTCCTTGTTTGTAGTTGGTATTAACGAAAGATCGGCAAGTGTTGTTATGCCGGCAATATTTATACTGTGCCTGGCAAACAGATCTTTATAAAATGGCGAATTATTTGAAAGATATACTAAAAGCTCCTGTAGTTTTTGTTCCTGCATTATGGTTGATATGTTTGAACGCGGATAATCTTTTTCCTTTAAAACTGTTATTTAATTTTGACGGTAGCCAAAAGTAACAAAAAAGCTAAAAGCGGGAACGTTATCTGTGTGGGTATAATTTAAACTTGTCGCATATTCACCAGGCGTTCCTAACGGATCGCTCAATGTTGTTTTTATTACTTGCTACCAACCAGACGTCTCTACGGGACGAGAACTTCAATAATCGTCCCGTAGAGACGCCTGGTTGAAATATATACAGAATCGATTTCACATTCCGTTAGGAACGTTTGGTGCCGAGGCGATGATTTAGAATTGCATCCAACTGTGCAGGTAAATTTAAATATAACAGATGAACCAGACATCCTTAAGGTATCATTGTAACGTATATAAGTTATGTTGAAACATGCATTAGTATTAATAACTATATGCCTCACGCTAAAAGCGGAAGCACAATCCATTAAGCAACTGAGATATAAAGACATTATATTTTCAAATGTCACTATCGATAAAGACCTTAGCTATAAACCAAACGCTGACCAAAAAGAGAAAAAATCATATTTATTTGATCTTTATCAACCAGAAAACGACCATTCAACTCCCCGGCCGCTAATTATTTGGATGCATGGTGGCGGGTTTAAATTCGGTACAAAAGAAGCAAAGGGCATCCAGATATGGAGCAAAAGCTTTGCGCGGCGGGGATATGTTTGCGCGGCCATCAATTACCGGTTGAGCAAAAAAAATCCGCTTTTCCATTTTGATGAACTGCAAAAAGGCTGTTATAATGCTGTTCAGGATGCAAAAATGGCCGTTGAATATTTTAAACTGCACCATGCCGAATATAATATCGACCCCGAAAAAATTATTCTCGCGGGCAATTCAGCGGGCGGGATAATTGCATTACAAACCGCCTACAGCACAAATGCCCAGCTTGCAAAAATGGCGGGCGTAGCAGATACCAGTGCAAATCAGCATGAAATATTTAAAGTTGCAGGTGTGATCAATTTTTGGGGCGCCATATTTAACCCCGACTGGTTGAAAAACGCACGGGTGCCTATAGTAAGCGTACTTGGCAGTAATGACGGCGTTGTACCGCCAACACACAAAAGCGCGCCACTGTATGGCGGGATAGATATTCATGAGCAAGCCGATAAATTAGGCATACCTAACGAATTGAAAATTTTCAATGGCTATTCGCACGAGTTACAAAAACATTTTAACCCATTATTTGCCGGTGGAAAAAGCACACAACAGCGCTGGCTCGAGGCCGGCCAGTTCGCAGCCGATTTTTTATATGACAAGGTTATAAAATGATTGTGTGTTAATTAAAAAACCATATTAAGATTTGAGACGTGAGATTTGAGATATGAGACAAAAATAGTGCTATCTCAAATCTCACGTCTCATATCTCATATCTAACCCAAACCTTTTCCATACATTTATGTTATTAAAACCAGTATCGCTACTTAACCCATTTTTAACATGAAATACATCAAAATTTTTATGGCGGTTGTTTTCACAGTACTTAGCCTGCAATTTGCAAAAGCTGATGCTGTTGTTACAGCGTTTAGCCCTGCGCTTTTACAAGGGCCACCGCCACCTCCCCCGGCGCCGCCTTTATTTAGGCATCGCCGTCATCACAGGTATTACAGGCACCACGGTCGCTTAAATGTTCACATTCATTTGCCGCCACATCCGCCGGGCCCGCCGCCGCCGCCGGGACCACCACGATAGTCTGCCTTAACCATTCGGGTAACTAACCGTAACAGTTTCATTCACGAGAAGCCATTTCTGTACCAGGGATGGCTTTTTTATACTTAGATACTAATTTAACCGGCTGCATAGTGTAAAGTAATTAGGGTACCGACCGTTAACCAATTAAAATTCGGTCGGGTTAAAGTAAAATGTTTTTGCACCAGGTAATAATCATCATAATTTGTCTAAATTAGCTGCCGGAACCAAAACCTGCTATGGACAACAAGATCGTAGTAATTGATGACGATAAAGATATTCTTGATGTGATCCAATTCATCCTTGCTGAAGAAGGGTATAGCGTTGTTATGTATGACCGTTTGGAAAGTTTAGAAAAAATTAGTGAACAGAAACCATCGGTCATCCTGCTTGATAATAAGCTGGGCGGCGTTTATAGTACCGAATTTTGCCAGTCATTAAAGTCAAATCAGCTAACGAAGCACATCCCTGTTATTTTAGTATCCGCTTCGGATAGTCTCGAACAAATAGCAAAACAATGTAGTGCCGATGCATTTTTATCAAAACCATTTGACCTGAAAGACTTTATTAAAATAGTAAAACAATACGCCGATAACGACAACCCGTCTTCGTAAATTGACTTATAATTTCATTTAATATTCTCACCATACAATTTCGATGGATTACATCCACCGCTAACAGGGGGCAGTATGCCATGGCGTAGTCCTGTGTACGTTGCAAAGGGTAATCATATCAATGTACAACGTATTAATTAGTGCATAAACGCCCGTTACAACGTCACGATCTTGTAAAAAACCTCTTTTTTATTTTTTTAAAAAACCAATTATTTTTTATTTTTACATAGTAGTTTGCGCAGGATTTAATTTCTTAAAAATTTATTTTTTATAAATAAAACCAAGTCAATTAAACGCTGTTTAACCACACATCAACCGGCTCTACCCTGATTAATTAATTTCTTGAAAACATTTTCAACCTATGGAACAAGATATACTTGATATTCCTTTAAAAACCACGCCGTCCCTTAACGGCAGTCACGATGATGAAGCGCTCGACCTGAAAGAACTCTTAAAAGTACTTTCCCTTGTAAAAAATGGAAAACTTGATGTACGCATGCCGGTAACCCAGGCAGGCATAAACGGGCGCATTTGCGAAGTACTGAACGATATCATCGATATGAATGAGCGTTTGGTGGCCGAAATATCTTCTGCCGAAATAACCATAGGCAAACGCGGCAACCTTGCGAAACGAATTGAACTGCCCGATGCCCGTGGTGAATGGGCGGTTGGCGTAACATCGCTAAACAACCTCATCTCCGACCTTACCTCTCCTACATTGGAAATTGCCGGTATGATCAACTCTGTTGCCAATGGCGACTTATCCAAGCATATTCCATTGGAAATCAGCGGACACCCGTTAAAGGGTGAATTTTTGCGTATAGCGAAGGAATCGAACCAGATGCTTTCAAAGCTCCGCTTGTTTTCGATGGAAGTAACGCGCGTAGCACGCCAGGTAGGTTCCGAAGGAAAATTGGGTGAGCAGGCCAAAATCAAAGGTGTAGCAGGTGTGTGGGCGGAATTGACGGATTCGGTAAACCAGATGGCGGGCAACCTTACGGCCCAGGTGCGAAACGTTGCGGCGGTAACTACTGCGGTAGCAAAAGGCGATCTTTCCCGGAAGATCACGGTGGAAGCGAAAGGGGAAATATTGGAGCTTAAAAATACCATCAATACGATGGTGGACCAGTTGAACTCTTTCTCATCGGAAGTAACGCGTGTGGCACTGGAAGTAGGTACCGAGGGTAAACTGGGAGGCCAGGCCAAGGTGCCCGGTGTTGCAGGTACGTGGAAGGACTTAACCGACTCGGTAAACCGTATGGCGGGTAACTTGACATCGCAGGTGCGAAATATAGCGGGTGTAACGACAGCTGTAGCGAACGGTGACCTTTCCAAAAAGATCACGGTTGACGTAAAGGGCGAAATGCTTGAACTGAAGAAGACGATCAATACGATGGTGGACCAGCTCAACTCGTTTGCATCCGAAGTAACGCGCGTGGCGCTGGAAGTAGGTACCGAAGGTAAGCTCGGCGGCCAGGCGCGTGTAAAAGGTGTTGGCGGTGTTTGGAAAGATTTGACAGACTCCGTAAACCAGATGGGCAGTAACCTTACCGACCAGGTGCGTAACATCGCATGGGTAACTACAGCGGTAGCGAAGGGCGACTTATCACGGAAGATTACGGTTGATGCCAAGGGCGAGCTTTTGGAGTTGAAGAACACCATTAATACGATGGTGGATCAGCTGAACTCCTTCTCGTTCGAAGTAACACGTGTGGCGCGTGAAGTGGGCTCGGAGGGGCAGCTTGGCGGCCAGGCGAATGTACCAGGCGTAGGCGGCACATGGAAAGATTTAACAGATTCTGTAAACCAGATGGCCGGTAACTTAACAGGCCAGGTGCGTAATATAGCCGAAGTAACCACTGCGGTAGCAAAAGGCGACTTATCAAAAAAGATCACGGTTGACGTACAAGGCGAAATGCTCGAACTTAAAGTTACTATCAACACGATGGTGGATCAGCTCAACTCATTCGGCTCCGAAGTAACGCGTGTGGCGCGTGAGGTGGGGTCCGAAGGGCAGCTTGGCGGTCAGGCGAATGTGCCGGGCGTAGGCGGTACCTGGAAGGACTTAACCGACTCGGTAAATAAAATGGCGGATAACCTTACCTCGCAGGTACGTAACATTGCTGAAGTAACGACAGCCGTAGCACGCGGCGACTTATCCCGTAAGATCACGGTAAATGCCAAGGGCGAGTTATTGGAATTGAAAGATACCATCAATACGATGGTTGACCAGCTGCGCGGCTTTGCATCCGAAGTAACGCGCGTGGCTCGTGAGGTGGGTTCGGAAGGGCAGCTTGGCGGCCAGGCGAATGTGCCCGGTGTGGATGGTACCTGGAAAGACTTAACTGACTCGGTAAATAAAATGGCCGGTAACTTAACCGCCCAGCTGCGTAATATTGCCGATGTATCCATCGCGATAGCAAACGGCGACTTATCTAAAAAAATTACGGTTGACGTACGCGGGGAGATCCTCCAGCTAAAAGAAACCATCAATACCATGGTTGACCAGTTGCGCGGCTTTGCATCCGAAGTAACCCGTGTGGCACGTGAGGTTGGTACTGACGGCAACTTAGGCGGCCAGGCCTTTGTGCCGGGTGTTGCCGGTACCTGGAAAGATTTGACCGACTCGGTTAACCAGATGTCGAGTAACTTAACCCTGCAGGTACGTAACATCGCCGAAGTTACCAAAGCGGTTGCCAGCGGTGACCTTTCAAAAACCGTAATCATCGACGTAAAAGGCGAGATCATGGACTTGAAGAACACCATCAATACGATGGTGGACCAGTTGAACTCCTTCGCATCCGAAGTAACGCGTGTGGCACGTGAGGTGGGTACGGAAGGTAAACTTGGTGGCCAGGCGCACGTAAAAGGCGTGGGTGGAACATGGAAAGACTTAACAGACTCGGTAAACCAGATGGCATCCAACCTTACCGGGCAAATACGCGGTATTGCTAAGGTGGCCACCGGTATTGCAAAAGGAAACTTAAAACAACGTCTATCTATTAACGCGTTAGGCGAAGTGGCGCAGCTTACCGATACCATTAACGAAATGATTGACACCCTTGCGGTATTTGCGGACGAAGTAACCACCGTGGCACGTGAAGTAGGTGTGCAGGGCCGTTTGGGCGGGCAAGCCAGTGTGCCGGGCGCATCAGGTACATGGAAGGACTTAACTGAAAACGTAAACCAGTTAGCGCAAAATCTAACCGTACAGGTACGTTCCATATCCGAAGTAGCTTCGGCGGTAACAAAGGGCGACTTAACCCGAACTATACGTGTAGATGCCAAAGGCGAGCTGGAAGCTTTGAAAGATACCATTAACCAGATGATCGCCAACCTGAAAGGTACAACACTCAGGAACCATGAGCAGGATTGGCTGAAATCAAACCTTGCGAAGTTTGCGCAAATGCTGCAGGGCCAGCGCGACAGAAACGCGGTTGCAAATAAAGTACTGTCTGAGCTGGCCGAACTCGTAAACGCCCGTTACGGCGCATTTTATATTTTAGAACAGCCGGAAGGCGAGGACGAGGTTAAACTGAAACTGTTTGCCGGCTATGCGCAAAAGAACCGCAAAACTATTAACCAGGAGTTTTCATTGAGCGAGGGCTTAGTTGGGCAGTGCGCTACTGATAAAGAACGTATAAGGCTGGCCAATGTACCAAGCGAATACCTGCAGATCAGTTCGGGCATCGGCAACGCAGCGCCAATCGATTTGGTGATATTACCGGTATTGTTTGAAAACAATGTAAAAGCGGTTATCGAGCTGGCATCTTTCGAGAATTTCAGCGATACCCACATTGACTTTTTGGACCAGCTGAAAGAAAGTATCGGTATCGTGTTAAATAACATCGAAACCAATACCCGTACGGAAGAATTGCTGGCACAATCGCAATCACTTGCCGGTGAGCTTTCCGCACAGCAGGAAGAGTTAAGAAGGGCCAATGATGAGTTGCACGATAAAGGCCGCTCACTGGAAGAAAAGGCCGAACAGCTTACACTTACCTCTAAATACAAATCGGAGTTCCTTGCAAATATGTCGCACGAGTTGCGCACGCCGTTAAACAGCTTGCTCATCCTCGCGCAGCAATTATTTGAAAACCCGGAAGGCAACCTTACCGAAAAACAAAGGAAATTTGCCAAGACGATCCACTCTTGCGGTGATGACCTTATCCAGCTGATCAATGATATCCTCGACCTTTCCAAAATTGAATCGGGCGTTATTGCAGCCGATGTTATGCCGGTTAGCTTTAAAGAGATAGCATCATTTGCTGAATCAACCTTTAAGCCAATCTCGGAAGCGAAGAACCTCAAATTTGAGATCGATATCGAAGAAGGCCTCCCCGAAACTATGGAAACGGACATGCAGCGCCTGAACCAGATATTAAAGAACCTGCTCTCCAATGCCTTCAAATTTACCGAAAAAGGCCGTGTAAAACTGCATATATTCAGGCCTGTAGTGGGCCAGGAAAACCCGCTTGTTGGTACCGAATCTGTCATTGCATTTTCAATTGAGGACTCCGGCATCGGTATCTCCAAAAATACACAGGGGATCATATTCGAAGCATTCCAGCAGGCCGAAGGTTCAACCAGCCGTAAATATGGCGGCACGGGGCTTGGGCTGTCCATCAGCAAAGGCTTTGCCGAGTTGCTGGGCGGTACCATTACTGTTGGCAGCGAATTAGGCAAAGGAAGTACATTTACCCTTTATTTGCCGTTGAAATATAAGGAAGAAAAATCTGTAATAAATTATCCGGCGAAAGAAGCCTACCAGGTTTCCCATCTCAGGAGCAATCTCATGGATGCCGCGGAACTGGTAATGGATGATGACCGCCACAATATTGTTGCCGAAGACAAGGTTTTATTAGTAATAGAGGATGATCTCCGGTTTACAAAGATACTTGTTGACAAAGCACACGATATGAACCTCAAGGTAGTTGTAGCCATCAGCTACCTCGAGATATTTGAAAGTATCCAGAAATATAATCCTATCGCCATTACACTTGACATCAACATGCCCGAATCAAATGGCTGGAAGATTATCAAATTGCTGAAGAGCGATATTAATTTGCGCCATATCCCTGTCCACCTCATCTCTGGCGAAGATAACAAACTGATCGCGCAAAAATATGGTGCAAAAAGCTTCAACCTTAAGCCTTTATCAAATACTTCGCTGGATGAGTTGATATCAGGCATAGTCAGTTTCCATGGGCATACCAAAAAGAGGGTGCTTGTTATCGAGGATAACGAAGCTGAATTGCAAAGACTTTCTGCATTACTATCAAACGATAGTGTAGAAGTTTTCGGGGCCACGACAGCTAAAAAGGGCCTTGCAGCACTTAAAAAGGAATTGTTTGACTGTATAATTTTAGATTTTATACTCCCCGATGCCGATGGTTTGGAGTTGCTGAATAAGATAAACCTGCTAAAACAGCCTAAGACAACCATTCTTCTGCATTCAGCAAGGGATTTTACCCAAAATGAGTTGTTGCAGCTAAAAAGGTTAAACCACAAAATTATCACCAAAACTCCTGACTCACACATCCAGATACTGGAGGAAATTTTGATATTGCTGCATATCAATAAAAAATTCGTGAGTGAAAGTAAATTAAAAATGCTGGATGGCATCCGCCAGAGCCACGATGTACTTGACTCGAAAAAAGTGCTGGTAGTTGATGATGATGTGCGAAACCTTTTTGCCTTAACAGCTGTTTTTGAAAGGTCGAGTTTAGAGGTGATCACTGCGGAAAGCGGCAGGGAGGCATTGGAGATATTGAATAATGATAAAAGCATTGATATTGTGCTGATGGATATCATGATGCCCGAAATGGATGGTTATGAAACCATACAGATCATCCGAAAGGAGCCAAGAAATAAAACTTTGCCTATAATTGCAGTAACGGCAAAGGCGATGATAGGAGACAGGCAGAAATGTATCTCATCAGGCGCTTCCGATTATATAACGAAACCGGTTAAAACCGACCAGCTATTATCATTAATGAGGGTTTGGCTTATTAAATAAACAGGGTAAAACATAGCTATAGTGAATAAAAATGACAAATTAGTGCCCGAAATACCTGTTAAAATCCTGCTGGTTGACGACAACGACAATAATTTAATGTCGATGGAAGTCGCTTTGGAAAGAGAAGATTATGTTTTCTTTAAGGCAACATCCGGCAGGGAAGCGCTCAGGATACTTTTACGCGAAGACGAATTTTCTTTGATCCTGCTGGACGTAAAAATGCCCACCATGGATGGCTATGAAACTGCAGAACTCATTTACCAGCGTGATAAACTGAAAGATATTCCCATTATTTTTATTACTGCACATGATTATGAGGAAGCAGCCATGTTTAAGGGCTACCAGGCAGGCGCCGTTGACTTTGTGCGAAAACCATTTAACGCGGAACTGCTGCGTTCAAAAGTTGCCATTTTTGCTGAATTGTTTAAAAAGAACCGGCTTTTAAGGCAACAGGAAGAGCGGCTGCAGGTGATCAATAACGATTTAATGCTATTGAACCTCGATCTGGAACAACGGGTATTGGATCGCACCATCGAGCTGGAGAACCTTAACCATCAACTAAAGTCGCTTAACTTATCTAAGGACCAGTTTCTGTCTGTACTATCTCACGATTTGCGTAACCCCTTTACAGCGCTGCTAATAGCATCGGCTAAATTGAGTGAAGAACCGGAAAACCTAACCACAGCACAAATAAAACAGCTTTCGCAGATAGTTCACCGTACATCAAATAAGCTTGTTAATCAGCTGAACGAAGTAATTGAATGGGCTAAAAAGCAAAGCAAAAAGGCGAATTTCAATCCCGAAAAGGTACACCTTATTATGGGTATTGAAGAAGCGCTGGAGCTATTAAGGCCAAACGCTGCCCAAAAGAAAATCAAACTTCAAAACCGCGCCCCCAAGGATATTTTTGTAAAAGCAGATTCATTAATGCTGCGGTCGATTGTACAAAACCTGGTTACCAATGCTATTAAATACACGCCCCAGGGTGGTTCGGTAACTATTAATGCAAAGGTGGATGGCCACATGGTGAGTATTTTGGTTGCAGATTCAGGCGTAGGCATGGCACACGAAATGAAAGAAAAACTATTTAATGAACACAACGGCGCATCCATATTAGGAACAAACAACGAACCCGGCAGCGGCCTGGGCCTGATGCTGGTAAATGATTTTGTGCTACAGCACGGCGGCACTATTGATGTAGCAAGCACCATTGGTAAAGGCACAACGTTTAAGTTTACTATTCCGGCGATGAGGGTGAAGTGATGGGGGGATAATAAAATATAGCTGATTCAAATAAAATTCGAAAATTCTTTAAATGAATCTTTTTAAATTTGTTTTCATAAAATTATGGGATCCTGCCGGTTATCCCAAAAGAAAAGCACTTCTATTTCATTCGGTTTAACTTCATAAAAAACAGAACAGTTTTTATGGATCAAGCCTTTCGAATGTTGGGGCTGTCAGTTACCGATTTGAACATTAATGGTGATTGTAAGATTAAATCAAGTGTTTTGACAGTTTTTCGCTCAAATTTCTCTAAAACTGCCTCGCCAAAACGATCATATAGCTGTGATTGAATAGCCGCATAAGTTTCTTTGGCTTGTCTTGAAAATGTTAGTGTAAAGCTCACTTATATTGAAAGTTGCTGCTTAAATTCCTCGTAGGTAAAAGTATCGCCGGCCTTTATATCTTCCTGTCCTTTTTTAATTCCGGCCAAAACATGCGGGGGTAATACTTCCTGCTTTTTCTCAAATTGCACATTTAGCGCTTTAAGGACCGCTGTGACAGCCTTTTCCTGTGCTTTTGTGGGATAAACGACTAATGTTTCCATATAATGCGCTGTTATACTTTTGACGTATGAACAAATCTACATTTTTTTACGATGCCCTCAATAAGTTTTCAATTTTTGCAATGCGTTCTTCCAGGCTTTCAAGATGTTTAACACGGTCTTCCAGTATGGTGAATTTTTCGAGTATCCGTTCAAATTTTTCTAATTTATCAAAAAAACGCTCGTTAATTTTGCCTGTTGATCCCATTGTTTAACAGAAACAGACATAAATTCCTCGAGAATTTCATTTGTCCTGTCCTGCTTTTTAAGCATTTCACTCATCAACTCAGGCAAACTCTCGTACTTATCCATGTTTTACATTTTTTTTAAGATATTGAATATCTCTAACGTTTGTACGGTTATAAATAATTTTTAAATTTAGTGAAAATTAATTAAAACAACATTTCTCATCAAATCAAAAAAAGGGTGTTACTCCCAATTTTACAGGCGCTCTCTGGATTGTCAATTTGCACAAAGAGAAATCCACCAATTTTTAAAAAACTGGGTAAATTTTAGGGTAGAACAAAAAAAACCAGGCAACTTTCGTTACCCGGTTCCATTATAGTGATTGAATTGATTGCTACTTTACCATGGTCTATGAACTATTGACCATGGACTCCCCTTAGAACACCTGCTCAAACTGGTTTACTGCATCCTTGCTTTCTAATACGGAATGACCCATTAAAAACTCATCCACCTTTCTTGCCGCTTCGCGGCCTTCAGAAATTGCCCAAACTACCAGTGATTGCCCGCGGCGCATATCGCCGGCGGCAAATACTTTGCCAACGTTAGTGCGGTAAGCTTGTTCAGTAGCCTGAACATTCTTTCGGGCGTCAAGCTTTACCCCGATGTTTTCGAGCATACCGTGAAATTGCGGGTGCAAAAAGCCCATCGCCAGGAATACCCTTTGACATGCTATTTCGCGCTCCGAACCTTCTACTTTATTGAATTTTATTGGCCGGTTCATCACATCCAGTTCCCAGCTGATATCGCAAACCCTTATCGCGCGCAGGTTGCCATCTTCATCGCCCAAAAACTCTTCGGTGTTAATGCCCCAAAAACGGTCGACGCCTTCCTCGTGGCTGCTGGTTGTTTTTAGTACCATGGGGTAGGTTGGCCATGGCATGTGTGCCGTACGTTGCGCAGGCGGCTGCATCATTACCTCAAACTGTTTAATTGAGCTTGCACCCTGGCGGTTTGAAGTACCCACACAATCGGAGCCGGTATCACCCCCACCAATAACAATCACATCCTTGCCCGTTGCTAAAATATCCTCATCGGCAAATTTGGTATCGCTTACGCGTTTGTTTTGCTGTTTTAAAAAGTCCATCGCAAAGTGGATTCCTTTTAATTCCCTTCCGGGGATATCGAGGTTACGCGGAATTGTGGAGCCGCCAGCCAATACCACCGCATCGTGGGTACGTACCACCTCATCTGCGGCTATATCGTTGCCTATTTCGGTATTGCATTTAAATACAACGCCGTCTTTTTCCATTACTTCAATACGGCGGTCAACCACCCATTTTTCAAGCTTGAAATCGGGGATGCCATAACGCAGCAAACCACCGGGGCGGTCGTCGCGCTCGTAAACAGTTACCGCATGGCCGGCTTTGCTCAATTGTGCCGCGGCAGCCAATCCCGCCGGGCCTGAGCCTACCACGGCCACTTTTTTACCTGTTTTTATCAGCGGTGAGGTTGGCTTTACCATGTTTTTTGAATAAGCTATCTCTATGATATGCTTTTCAATTTCCTCAATAGCAACCGCCGGTTTATTTATGCCAAGTACACAGGCTGATTCGCATGGAGCCGGACATATCCTGCCGGTAAACTCCGGAAAGTTATTGGTTGATGACAGTATAGTATAAGCCTCTTCCCAATTTTTGCGGTAAACGGCATCGTTAAATTCAGGAATGATATTTCCCAGCGGACAACCCGAATGACAAAACGGTATGCCGCAGTTCATACACCGCGCTGATTGCTGATTTAGCTTTTCGTCGGTGTATAAATGAACAAACTCGTTATAATTTTTTACGCGTTCCGCAGCCGGGACCTTTTCAGGCATTTCCCTGTTAAACTCCTGGAACCCTGTTGCTTTTCCCATTAGCCAATAGTTTGATATTCTAATTTTTCTAAAACTTTTTTATACTCTTTCGGATACACCTTAACAAATTGAGAAGCTGCCTTGCGCCAGTCGGCAAGCAGTTTCTTTGCAACTTCGCTTCCTGTTAAATGGATATGCTTATGCAGTAAAGCGATGATCTGTTCCTCGTCTTTTATTGATAAAGGATCAAGGTCAACCATTTCGGTATTGCAATTTTCGCTGAAGGTATTGTGCGGATTGTAAACCCAGGCAATACCACCGCTCATGCCTGCTGCAAAGTTGCGGCCTGTTTCGCCTAATATAAGGGCACGTCCGCCGGTCATATATTCACAACCATGATCGCCAATCCCCTCAACAACCGTTGTCGCGCCCGAGTTGCGCACGGCAAAACGCTCACCTGCCATACCACGGATAAACACTTCGCCAGCGGTTGCACCGTAAAGCGCAACGTTGCCGATGATGATGTTTTCTTCCGGTGTAAACGTGGCTCTTTCCGATGGATAGATAGCCAGCTGTGCGCCTGATAAACCCTTACCCACATAATCATTTGCTTCGCCTTCCATCTCAAAGGAGATACCTTTGGTTGCAAACGCCCCAAAGCTTTGCCCTGCCGAACCTTTAAATTTAAAGTTGATAGTATTATCAGGCAGCCCTAATGAACCGTATTTTTTAGAGATTTCATTTGATAGCAAAGTGCCAATGGTGCGGTCAACGTTCCTCACATCAAACGTTGCAAATACGGGCGTTTTATCTTCAAGCGCAACCTTGGCAGCTTCCAGCAGTTTCCAGTCCAGGATATCATCCATGCCATGGTCTTGTTTTTCGCTGTTGTACAGGGTAACATCCTTTGGATTATTTACCGGGTGCAATATGCCCGAAAGGTCTATCTTTTTAGCTTTCCAGTTGGTAAGATTGTCTTTAACTTTCAGGAATTGAACGCGGCCCACCATATCATTAACGGTGCGAAAACCAAGCTCGGCCATTACTTCGCGCAATTCTTCGGCCATAAAGTGGAAAAGGTTTACTACGTGCTCCGGCTTGCCCGAAAATAATTTTCTCAATTCAGGGTCTTGTGTGGCAACGCCTACCGGGCAGGTATTTAAATGGCATTTACGCATCATTATACATCCGCCTGCAACAAGTGCTGCTGTTGCAACTCCCCATTCCTCGGCGCCCATTAAACAGGCTATAGCAAGGTCGCGGCCGGTTTTTAACTGGCCATCGGTTTGTAAAACAACGCGGCTACGCAGTTTATTACGTACCAATGTTTGATGCGCCTCGGTTAAGCCAAGTTCCCATGGCAGGCCTGCATGCTTAACAGAGCTGATAGGGGAAGCCCCGGTGCCGCCATCATAACCGGCAATTAAAATAACATCGGCGTGTGCTTTGGCAACGCCGGCGGCTATTGTACCAACCCCAGCTTTCGAAACCAATTTTACATTGATACGGGCCGCACGATTAGCATTTTTAAGGTCGAATATTAGTTGCGCTAAATCTTCTATCGAATAAATATCATGGTGTGGCGGTGGCGATATTAAGCCAACGCCAGGTGTAGAGTGGCGTGTTTTTGCAATCCAATCATCAACCTTATGACCGGGTAGCTGACCGCCCTCGCCTGGTTTTGCACCCTGCGCCATTTTTATCTGCAACTCATCGGCGTTCGTAAGATAATTTGAAGTTACCCCAAACCGTGCCGATGCCACTTGTTTTATAGCGGAACGCATCGAATCGCCGTTTGGCATAGGCTCATACCTTAACTCATCTTCACCGCCCTCGCCGGTATTGCTTTTACCGCCAATGCGGTTCATGGCAATGGCCATAGTGCTATGCGCCTCGTGCGAGATTGAGCCGAACGACATAGCGCCCGTTGCAAAGCGTTTCATGATGTTTTCCGCCGGTTCAACCTCATCGATATTTATAGGTTCGCGGTGGTGGGCAAAATCAAGCAACCCCCTGATGGTGAAATGCTTTTCGGTTTGCTCATTTATTTCTTTTGCATAGTTTTTATAAACCGCATAATTATTGGTGCGAGTAGCATGCTGTAGTAAATGGACTGTCGTAGGGTTAAACAAATGTGCCTCGCCCCGGCGTTTCCATTGGTAAATGCCGCCTTCGGGCAATAAATGGGTGCCGGTTTTGGAGCCGCCAAAGCCTATTTTATGCTTACAAAGCGATTCCCTTGCTATTTCATCAAGCCCCAGGCCGCCAATGCGGGTTACTGCGCCGGCAAAATATTTATCTACAACCTCTTTGTTAAGCCCTAATATTTCAAATACCTGCGAGCCGTGGTATGATTGCAAGGTTGATATCCCCATTTTCGAGAATATCTTCAGCAAGCCGTCATTAACCGATTTAACGTAGTTGTTGCGCAGCTTTTTAATATCGTAGTTGGTTTCAAGGCTGCCGTTATTTTTTAAAGTTTCAATGGTTGATAACGCCAGGTACGGGTTAATAGCCGTAGCACCAAAGGCGAGTAAACAAGCGAAGTGGTGTACTTCCCAGGTATCGCCTGTTTCAACAACCAAACCAACGGCGCCGCGCCTGCCGCTCCTTATCAAATGGTGGTGCACAGCCGATACTGCCAGCAATGACGGTATAGGCGCATGCTCAGAGTCAATGGCACGGTCGGATAATATCAATACCTCAAAACCATCATCAACCGAATCTTCTGCATACCGGCAAAGCCTTGCAATACCTTTTTCTAAGGAACCGGGCATGCCATCGGCATTATAATAAGTTTGCAGCGTTTTGGCATGGAACATGCCGGTATCGATACTTCTAAGTTTTTCGAGCTGGTGGTTTTTCAGGATAGGGTGCTGCAATACAACGCAATGGCAATGCATTTTGTCCTCATCCAGTAAGTTACCGTTGTTGCCTATAAACGTAGCCAGGCTCATTACCAAACGCTCGCGTATCGGGTCGATAGGCGGGTTGGTAACCTGCGCAAAAAATTGTTTAAAATAGCTTGAAAGGTGTTGCGGCTTGTCGGATAATATGGCCAGCGGCACATCAGTACCCATTGAGCCAATAGGTTCCTTACCATCCAAAGCCATAGGCTTAATAATGGTATCAATATCTTCGCGACTATAACCAAATACCTGCTGATAACGGAAAACAGAATCGTCCGACAAACTTGCAAATGCCAAACGGGCCTCCGCCAGTTCGCCTAATCGTATCTTATAATTATCAAGCCACCTGCCATAAGGCTGGCGCGATGCAATTTGGTGTTTTATTTCGTCATCAGTAATTATTTTGCCTTTTTCGGTATCTATCAGCAGCATTTTGCCGGGTTGCAGGCGGCCTTTTCGTAGCACTAATTTTTCATCAAGATTAAGTACTCCGGCCTCGGATGCGGCGATAACCCGTCCGTCGTTAGTAATTACATAGCGCAAAGGGCGCAGGCCGTTCCTGTCAAGCAATGCGCCTATCAGTTTGCCATCGGTAAAAGTTATGGCGGCAGGGCCATCCCAGGGCTCCATCAATGAGGCATGAAACTCATAAAATGCTTTTTTAAGCGGGTCCATTTGCTCGTTGCCATCCCATGCTTCAGGCACAAGCATCATCATTACATGTGGTAATGAGCGTCCGCTGTGCAGTAATATTTCTATAATATTGTCAAGACATGCTGAGTCCGACTGGTTATTATCTATAACCGGCAGCAGCATCTCCATTTCTTCGTGGGTGAAATAAGAAGAGGCATATGACTTCAATCCCGAATAAAACCAGTTAAGGTTACCCGTTAAAGTATTGATCTCGCCGTTATGCGCGATAAGTCTGAATGGCTGTGCCAGTTTCCACGAGGGGAATGTATTAGTTGAGAAACGCGAATGGATCATGGCAAAGCCACATGCTATACGCGGATCAGTAAGATCATTAAAATATTGACGGAGCTGGTATGTAGTTACCTGTCCTTTGTAAACAATTGTTTTACAGGATAATGAAGTAAAGTAAAAATACTCAGCCGCAGTAGCCGGCAGTGTTTCAGTTATAGTTTTGTTAATGTATCTTCTTAATACGTAAAGCTTGCGTTCAAAATCATCGGCATTGGTAATATGGTGCGGCCTTTGGATAAAAAGCTGCTCTGCGTCCGGCTCAGCTTTGCGGGCGGTTTCGCCTATAGCGGACGAATTAACCGCTATTTTACGATACCCCAGTTTTTGCAAGCCCAATTTCTCTATCGCATTAGCTATAACAGTACGGCATGCCTTTTTTAAGGTTGAGTCCTTCGGAAAAAATATCATCCCAACGCCATACTCACCCGGTTCAGGCAAGCTGATCTCCAGTTCCGAGCATTCTTCCATCAAAAATTCATGGGGCAATTGTATCAATATACCGGCGCCATCGCCGGTTTCGGGGTCACAGCCGCATGCGCCGCGGTGTTCCATGTTTTCCAGCATGGTGAGCGCGTCATCAATTATCTTGTTGGATTTGTGTCCGTTAATATTGGTTATAAATCCCGTCCCGCAGGAGTCGTGTTCAAATTCTGGCCTGTAAAGACCCTGGTGGCTTTCATCTTGATCCATTGTAAAATAAAACGTTTATAAATGGTGCAACTACGAAGATACAGATTGACGGTTTGAATTTAAAATATCTTAACACTTTTGTGTTTTTCTAAATAGTATAATATTTTTAAATCTTAAAATTGATAAAATGGTAAAAAAATACGCATTTTAATTTAAATTTAATAATTGTAAAATCGATTGCTTAAAACTTACTTATTTTTCCACTTTCCGGTATAAAAGGACAATACGTTTTCATTGTAATAAATAATCCTAATTTTGACCGTCTCCCATTGTTTTTCCGGGTAGCCTGCTAATGAGAAGAGTTTTTTTGCCGGTTTTGTTTTTAGGCAATAACGAGGTTAATTGGTCAATAAATTATAAATAAGCTAAATACCCCTGCATAAAATATGAAAAAAACAATCCTCGGTTTCGCGTTATTTTTATGGTTCAATGCAGGCTATAGTCAGTCATCCGTACACGACCTGCAATTTGATACGCTTGCGAAACGCTGGGATGAAGCCATTCCATTGGGTAATGGGATGCTTGGCTCCCTGGTTTGGCAAAAAGACGATAAACTCCGTTTTTCATTAGATAGGGCTGACCTGTGGGATCTGCGCCCGATGAAAGGGCTGCACCGTAAAGAATTTAGTTACCAGTGGGTTATTGGGCAAGTGATGAAAAAAGATTATTCCCCGGTACAACAATACCTTGATGAGCCTTATGACAAGGAACCTGCACCATCCCGTATTCCGGGAGGCGCGCTTGAGTTCGATGTTAAGGACTGGGGTAAAGTGCAATCCGTCCACTTATTTATCAAGCAGGCGCTTTGCGAGGTAAAATGGACAAATGGCACCATTTTAAAAACGTTCGTAAATGCAACTGCGCCTCTCGGTTGGTTTCGGTTCGAAAACTTAAAGGCGGGGTTTAAGCCGCAACTGATAATGCCCAAATTCCAGGGTGCTGTGAAAATATCAGGCGACCCTGTTGGTGGCGATGACCTTTCGAGGCTGGGATATACACAAGGAACGATTAAACAAACAGGGAACAGCATAACATACGATCAGCAGGGCTGGGGCGGGTTTAAATATGAAATTAACGTATGCTGGCGGCGAATAGATAAGGGCACGGTAGAAGGCGTTTGGAGTATCTCATCGCAATATCCGGATAAAAAAACAGCTGTAACTGCATCCGCGGTAACGCAAACGGCCTTGAAGAAGCATTACTCTGACGCGTATGTTTCACATACTTTGTGGTGGCGTAATTTCTGGAGCAAATCAGCCATTCAAGTGCCCGATACTTTGCTGGAAAAGCAATGGTATATGGAGCAATATAAATTTGGTTCAGCATCAAGGAGGGGCGCACCGCCTATCTCGCTACAAGCCGTGTGGACCGCAGATAACGGGCGTATACCGCCTTGGAAAGGCGACTACCATCATGACCTGAATACACAACTAAGTTATTGGCCGTGTTACAGCGCTAAT
>JABDCF010000039.1 GCA_013288235.1 Bacteroidota bacterium
GTCATGACCAATTATTTATACGAAAATAATTAAATTCCGCCATATAAAAAAGCAGATGGGTATAACAACGTTCAACAGGTCGGGCGCTTTTCTGAATGCTGCAATAAAACAGGTCACTTTACATCATTAGCAAAAGGCTTCGTTTGTTATCTACTGCCGCCGGTTCAAAGGCAAAGCTTGAACCTAAATTTGAGTCAGCATCCCGCCGACCTAACCCAATGTTGTTCAGGGGGACCAAGTTCGCCGAATGGCTTTCACATCTTCAAATCTCAAATTCAATTTTGAACATCGTACCCTCATTTTCTTTGCTCTTTACGCTTATTTTTCCGTTAAGCGCTTCTACCTGTGTTTTTACCATAAACAATCCCAATCCTTTTCCTTCTGCATTGGTATGAAACCGCTTATACAGGCCAAATAGCTGTTCACCATTTTTTTTTAGGTCAATTCCCATTCCGTTGTCGGTAAAAACTAATTGTAGCTTGTTGTTTACCAGGCTGCTTTTAATTTCAATAAGGCACTGTACCTGCTCCCGGCGGTATTTAATGCTGTTTGAAATAAGGTTATAAAAAATGCTGTACAAATAAGCCCGTAAAGTTAATAAGCTATTGATCTCCGAAAAATCATATTTTATTTGTATTCCATATTTATCAACAAGATTCTGAATGCTAAACTTTATTTCGTCAACCAATGTCGAAAAATGGACAATTTCTTTTGTGTCGTTAGTATCTCCTTTTAGCTGTAAAATACGGTTAAGGTCTTTTACAACGTCATCAAGCCTTGTAACAGATATATTGATGCCGCCAATGAGCGTTTCCTTATCGTCTGTACTTAGTTCGGGATCATTTAAGGCGCTTGATGCACCAATTATATTGGCAACCGGCGCACGGAGGTTGTGAGAAATGATATAGGCAAATTGCTCCAGGTCAATATTTCTGAGCATCAAGTCGCTAACTATTTTTGCCCGTTCATCGTTAGCAGCGGCCAATTCTGCTGTACGTTTTTCTTTTTCCTCATTTTGGCGCAAGTATTGTCCTATTAAAATAAGCAAAAGTATAGTGAAGGCCACCATTGAAATAAACACGATCCTTGAAACCAGCTTGAACGACTTCGAGCTGCGCCCGTTCGTTTCCCTTCGGATTTTAAGTAGCCTGTTTTCCTCCTGTTGAATGGCATTAGTAATTTGACGGATATGGTTAGCATAAAGCTGGCCTTGTTTTGCAGATATATAAATGATTGCCGGATTTATTCCGTGTTTACTTCTTAATTCAATGGTTTTGAATGAAAAATTCAACAACTTGCGCATGTAATAATCAAGGGAGTCTATTCTCTTTTGCTGCGAAGAGTTGTCCTGCGTGAGTTGCCGGAGTTGCCCGATGTTTGCAAAGGCATTTTTTTGGGCGGGAAATAAAGGTCCGAGAAAAGTGCTGTCATTAGTAAGTACAAAACCCCTGGATGCCGTTTCCATGTCTTTAGCCGTGGAGAGAATATTGCCCGATTGGTAGATCACTTGCTCGGTATGTTGCACCCAATGTTCGGAGTCAAGGAGCTTTTGATTACTTTCGTAAACCGCGTACCCTAATATACCATTGCCCGCCAAAACTGCTAACGAAAATAGATAGAGTTTTTGACGGATGCTGGCTTTCATTCAGGTTGCAGATGTATTGTGTCAGTAAATTTATTTTTATACGTAAAACAGCCTTTCTTTGTTGTTTAATTCAAGTCGATTTTTAATGGTTTGGGCAATAATTGCGGAGATATTGTTCGCCTTAAAATCAACACCAACAAAATCATTAAATTCAATAGTCCGGGTGACTAAATTTGCTTCATTAACTTCGTCCTGATCAAATCCCTCCACTGTTTGAATTTTGAAAACCCGGACGGTTATGTGTGTCTTAGATGGGCATAGCATCCGAGACTTCGTATACGAGCAGCAAGTGATAAGTAACAAATGAAGCTTGTCTATTTTTTTTGATTTTACAGATACACGAAAAACAAAACCATTGATTATCAATGATTAACAGCTTTAAAAAACGCAGTGCTGTTGTGAAATGAACGCTTGGCGCGAAAAAAGTCAAAATCCTGACTCTTGGTTCTTGATTCCTGGCTCTCCCCCCTACTTCTTCAACGTCGTTTCAAACAGCTTAAAAATCCGTTTATACTCATCCGCCCAGCTGCTTGGTTGTTCAAAGGCATGATCTTCTACCGGGTACGAGGCCAGTTCCCAGTTGTCTTTATGCAACTCGATGAGCTTTTGCTCAAGCCGGACGATATCCTGGTAATTCACATTTTGGTCAACCATGCCATGCAGCATTAACAAGTTACCTTTCAGGCCATCGGCAAAGTAAATAGGCGAGCTAAGGCGATATGCTTTTTCGTCATTGTAAGGTTCGTTCAAAATTTCATCGGTATAGCCATGGTTATAATGCGCCCAATCGGTTACCGAACGGATGGCGCCGCCTGCTGCAAAAACGTCGGGCTCAGTAAACATGGCCATAAGGGTCATAAAGCCGCCGTACGAGCCGCCGTACAGGCCTACATGTTTGGGGTTTACGCCGTATTTATCAACCAGCATTTTTACGCCATCCACCTGGTCGGTTAAGTCCTTACCGCCCATGTGGCGATAAATTGCGGTGCGCCAGTCGCGGCCATAGCCGGCGCTGCCCGAGTAGTCCATATCCAAAACGGTATAGCCATTATCGGCCAGCATGTTGTTAAACATATACTCGCGGAAATAATAACTCCAGCCGTATTCAACATTTTGCAAATAGCCCGCACCATGTACAAAAACAACGGCAGGCTTGGCCGGGTCAGGGTTTTTAGGTAGATATAAATGTGCATAAACATCGCTGCCATAGCGGTTTTTAAAGGTGATGATCTCCGGGGCGCGCCATGGGTACGATTTAAATTCTTCGGTGGTTGAATTGGTAACCTGCGTTGCTGTTGCTCCCGGTTTATTAGGCTGCACATACAATTCCCAGGGCTTATTGGTGTACGAATAACGGATAGCCAGCCATTTTTCATCCGGCGAAAGCGATATTTCGCTCATACCTTTCATCGAAGTAATTTTAACCGGCTCGCCGCTAGTAACTGCAACTCGGTAAAAATTGGTAATACCAGGATGTTCCATGTTTGCGGTAAAGTAAAACGCCTTTTTATCGTTTGATAATTGCAAAGTTTGCACTTCCCATTTACCGCTGGTGAGTTGTTTTTTCGATCCGTCGTTTACGTCCACCAGGTAAATGTGTGCATAACCGCTGGCCTCGCTTTCAAAATAAAAATGGGTGTTATCTGTCCAGCCCCCATTGCCCCTGCCGGGGCCGCCAACCCAGGCGTCGTTGTGCTCCCTGTCGAGCGGGCTTAAATTTCCTGTTGAAGGGTCAAGTTTCATGATCCACTTGTCCTTATTGTCCTGTGCCGTTACTATTACAACAGCATTTTTGCCATCCTCGCTCCAGTAAGGGCCGCGTATCGATACCTTACGGTCGTCACTGCGTTTGGTACGCTGCTCCAGCTCTTTAGGGTAATCTTTTATATATTCAGGTATATCTTTTATGCCGGGGATAGCCGACGTTACTATTTTATAAACCGAATCCCGCTGCGTATCGAAAATAAAGGATTCAGAGGTCGCCTGCGGACCGCCAACCTTCTCGCGGTTGGGGATATCTTCGGTAAAGCCCGACGCAGTTACATAATCGGGCACTATTGTCCTTTTTTCACCTTCGGGCAATTTAACCAAACGGTAGGTTATATAGTGCCCGTCCGGACTAAGCGTAACACCGCCAACTGCCTTATCGTCAACAGCAATCTCCTTTAACTTTTTCGGCTCAAATTCTTTCCGTTCTATCGAATCAAGCTTGCGGTCTTTATCTTTTACTTTTATGATATCAAAAAGTTCCAGTTGTTCGCTTTTAAGCCAGCGTTCCTGGTCGTTGCCCGATGCAGCCTGGTCGCCCTTTCCGCCCGCGCCCTGCCTGCCACGCCTTCCGGCAGCTTGTGGTACTGCGGCTGTTGCTGCCGAATGAACAAAATTTGTTAGCTGTATCAATTGGCCGCCGTTAAGCTTTAACGAGTACAAATTTTCGCCACGTATAAATAGCACTTTGCTTTCATCGCTGCCGAATGACGGGTTGCTTTCGCGATCTGTGGTGCTGGTTAACTGCTGTTCGTTGCCGGTTTTTAGCTCGAAAATATATATGTCCCCGTTCTTCTCATATACTTTTAAGGTGTGTTTTTTATTCCATTGGCCGTATTCCGGCACAAGTGTCTTTTGCTCATCTATGCTTATTTTAACCGCCTTTATATCGCTGGGAGTGATGGAAAACAATTCGTCCCGGTCGGCATTTTCGGGGTTCCAGTTAAAATAAATTTTCTTGCTATCATCACCCCAATGCACATTTGACGGGGATACGCCTATCCATTTTGGATCGCGCATTATTTTTTCAACGGTTAAGGTTTCAAGTTTTTGGGCGAATGCACCTGTAGTTGCTGCAAGCAGCAAAAGGGTAAAGGATTTCTTCATACTATAATTAGTGAGTGGTTGATTAGGTTGGATTAAGTTGATTAGGTTTGAAGCTGATGTTAAAAAACTTAATCAACAACTCACGTAATCAACTTAATCAACCAATATCAACCGCAAGTTAACAACTAAAATAATCATTGCTATTTTTAGTGATTATTTTGTTACAAATGAAAATAAACGGCCAGGACTTTACGCTTCGCAGCTGGGAGCCGGATGACGCAGCATCCATTCAAAAGCACGCGGACAATCCGAATATCTATTCGTTTTTAATGGATAGGTTTCCGCACCCTTATACGATGGAAGCCGCTATCGGCTGGGTAACCCTGATGCTTGACCAGGATCCTTTTGTCAATTTCGTAATTGAAGTTGATGGCATGGCCGTAGGCGTTATCGGCCTTGAATTGAGGGATGATATTTACCGCAAAGCGCCGCTATTAGGCTACTGGCTTGGTGAGGACTATTGGGGACGCGGTATTATGCCGCAGGCTGTAAAATTGATGGTCAATTATGCATTTACCAATCTTGATATTGTCCGCATACAGGCAGGCATATTAAGCAATAACCCAAAATCGATGCGGGTGTTGGAAAAGGCAGGTTTCACAAAAGAAGGCATATTGAAAAACGGAATCGTTAAAAACGGGGTGGTGCTTGATGAGCATATTTACGCTGTTTTGAAATCTTAGATGTGAGATTTGAGACGTGAGATTTGAGATAAAACATGTACTAATTTCCTATAAATTCCTTGTAGAGACATGATGCTTCAGGTCTCCTGCCTGCCAATCACCACATACGGGTCGCGTTTGCAAATCGATTTTATAGCGTAAATATTTTATCCCGCTCCCGTTGCAATTTTGCCATGTACGCGGAAGACGTGAAGCATCACGTCTCTACGATTTTCCAAATGAATAATTTCGCGTCCGGCCTTTATAATCAATAAGTATTTCTACGCATTAATTTGCCGTATTTATACCTGATCATTCAGGTACTTCCCCTCTTTAACAGGCTTACTGTACCAGCTAATTTTACAAATAAAAGCAGGGCGCTTTTTAACATACCCCCGGAAGCCGAAAAGGGTGAAAAGAGTAGGCAGCCAATTTTTCGCATAGCGTTTATTTTGGCAATAGTGGTGGTCGTGTCCAGGTCTTGGGTTATCAGCCAATCATAATCAGGCATAATACTACCAGGCGACATCAGGCGTGGGTCCATAAGGTGATTATAATGCCATGCATTTGGATATTTTCCACCAACCCTTGCCAAATCCGGCCCTTTTCTTTCTGAACCCCAAAGGAACGGATGGTCGTAAACAAATTCCCCGGCCTTACTGTATTCGCCATATCTTTCAGTTTCTGATCTAAACGGCCGTACAGTTTGTGAGTGACAACCCAGGCAGCCTTCCCTAATATATATATCGCGACCCTGCAATTCCAAAGGTGTATAAGGTTTTACACTGGCTATAGTTGGAATATTTGATGCGATGGTCAACGTTGGCATTAACTCCACAAATGAACCGATCAGTATCACCAACAGGGCGGCGATCATCAATTGAATAGGGCGGCGTTCGAGCCTGCGGTGCCAGCTGTTTTCTCTTGGGATTGTGTTTACAGGCGCCAGCGCCATTGCTTGTGCCGGTTCATTGGCCTGCAATTTGCCCTGTAGCGCTGTGCGGGTTAAATTGTATGCCATTACAATAACGCCTGTCAAATACATGCTACCACCCAATGCACGGGTAACCCACATAGGTATAATTTGAAGTACAGTCTCTAAAAAGTTATATTTCAGTATGCCTTCAGGTGTAAACTCCTTCAACATAAGGCCCTGGGTAAACCCAGCCCAATAAAGTGGGATCACATAAAATAGTATACCTAATGTGCCTATCCAAAAGTGAAATGAGGCGAGTTTTTTAGAAAAAAGCTGAGTTTTATAAATACGGGGTATCAGCCAGTACAAAATAGCGAATGTTAAAAATCCATTCCATCCCAATGCACCAACGTGAACGTGGGCGATGATCCAATCTGAAAAATGTGCTACTGCATTAATTTGTTTAAGCGATAGCATTGGCCCCTCAAATGTTGCCATACCGTAAGCAGTTAAACCTACTACCATAAATTTAAGCACAACGTCATCGCGCACTTTATCCCATGCACCACGCAGGGTCAGCAAGCCGTTGATCATACCACCCCAGCTTGGAGCAATAAGCATAATTGAAAATGCAACACCTAATGATTGTGCCCAGCCTGGCAATGTTGAATACAACAGGTGATGAGGCCCTGCCCAGATATAAATAAATATAAGCGCCCAAAAATGCAGGATACTTAGTTTGTAGGAATAAATAGGGCGATTAGCCATTTTGGGAAGGAAATAATACATCATCCCTAAATAAGGCGTGGTCAGAAAAAATGCCACGGCATTATGCCCGTACCACCACTGAACGAGGGCATCCTGCACGCCGGCATAGATCATGTAGCTTTTCCAGAATGTAACTGGTATTTCAGCAGAATTTACAATGTGTAAAACTGCTATAGTAACAAAAGTGGCTATGTAAAACCAAATGGCAACATACAGGTGCCGTTCGCGGCGCTTTATGATGGTGCCAAACATGTTTATCCCGAAAACCACCCAAATTATGGTGATTGCGATGTCAATAGGCCATTCCAATTCTGCATATTCATGCGATGTTGTGATGCCCAGCGGTAATGTGATGAGCGCACTTACAATAATTAGTTGCCAGCCCCAAAAGTGTATCGCGCTTAGCGTATCACTAAACATACGGGCTTTTAGCAGGCGTTGCAGGGAGTAATATACCCCCATAAAAATGGCATTGCCCACAAATGCAAAAATAACCGCATTGGTATGCAATGGTCTTATCCTGCCGAAAGTCGTGTACTGGCTGTGCATATTGGCAGCCGGATGAAATAATTGTATGGCCAGCAGAAGGCCTATACTCATCCCGGCTATCCCCCAGATCACGGTGGCTATACCGAAATTTCGGACGATTTTGTTGTCGTAAAAAAAAATTTCAGGCTGCATAAAAATTGATTGTTTATGGATGTAAAACTATTCTGGATTGGCGAAGTAGAGTATGACGTCAGTTAGCCCAAAAAATGATGTTGATCATTTTTTATCGTTTGTTTCTTTAGCATTGACTATATGTATTGGCGGCGTATGCATGTCGTCATTGTCATCGAGCAGGATACGCATGGAAGGGGTGTACAAATCATCGTTTTGCCCGCTTTTTTGTGCCCAAAAGAATGCCCCGAGAAAGATGAGGGCCAGCAAAACGCTGCAGCCAATCAAAAAATATAGTATGCTCATAACAGGTTGCGTTTTTTTGCTAACAGATGTGTTGCCAGCGTTGTAAATGAAATAATGGTTACAGTGCTTAAAGGCATTAATATGGCGGCAACCAATGGGGATAATTTTCCGGTCACAGCATAGCTTAACCCTATAAGATTATAGGTTAGTGAGATGAGAAAAGAACAATAGATGACTTTTACTGTGTCCTTCGAAAAACGCAAAAATGACGGTAGTTTTTTAAATGATTTGCCATCCAATATTGCATCGCTGCCCGGCGAAAAATTATTTACGTTATCCGTAACAGCCACGCCCAGGTCGCTTTGTTTAAGTGCGCCGGAATCATTGAGGCCATCGCCTATCATCATCACATTGTGCCCGTTTTTTTGAAGAGTGCTGATAAAATCCAGCTTCGCCTGTGGCGACTGGTCGAAATGCATAGTGCCCGGATCTTTAAAAAATTGTACCAGGTCCTGCCGCTCGTAATCCCGGTCCCCGGATAATAAATACAATTTATATTTGCGCAGCATAGCTGTTATAGCACTTAAACCATCCCGGTATTGATGTGAAAACTCAAAATATCCGCGATAAACATCGTCTATAAGTATAAGTACCTTTGTAGTATTGCCGGAACTATAACGCTTGTCAAATACAAACAATTCGTTCCCGATGCGCAGTGTATGATGGCCAACCGTCGCTAAAATGCCTTTACCCGGCAGCTCCTCGTATTTGTTTACCAGTTGTTTTTCTTGAGGACCCAGGTACCTGCATATCATCCTGCTAAGCGGATGAATGGAATTGCTGCAGGCACTGTAAATTAACTGTTTCTCATCGGCCGATAAAATTGCTTTATCCTTCACGGTGTTTCCATCACCTGCAGTGATCGTGCCCGTTTTATCCATTACAATAGTATCTATTGCTGCCATCTGTTCAACCACCCGGGTGTTTTTCAAGTAAAACAGGTTTTTGTCAAAAATGCTTAGCGCTGCCGACATTGTAAATGGCGTACTTAACGCCAGGGCGCAGGGGCATGCTACTATCAATACAGCGGTAAAAGCCGCCACCCCTCGTTTTAGATCTGTTTGCATCCAAAAAAATAAAGATCCAAAGGCGACAATGAGCAAAACCACTGTAAAGTATTTGCTTACTTTTTCATTAAAGGTTTGTGTTGTGTTGTGCTGTTGCCCGGTAAATGCCTCGTTATTCCATAATTGGGTAAGGTAACTTTGCGACACCGGCTTTATAACCTCCATCTCGATAGCTTCCCCGGTTTGCCGCCCCCCGGCGTAGATGATCTCACCCAATGTTTTTTGCACCGGTAATGCTTCCCCGGTAACAAAGCTAAAGTCTATCATGGCATCCCCCTTCAATAAGATCGCATCAGCGGGGATAATCTCGCTATGGCGAATAATTATCCTATGCCCGGTTTCCAATTTTGATAATGCTATTGGCGTTTCAACTTCTTTATCAATGATATGCACCGCGACCGGAAAAAAAGACCGGTAATCACGCTCAAATGAGATGTGGTAATATGTTTTCTTTTGTACAAACTTGCCTATCAGTAAAAAAAACACAAGGCCGCAAAGCGTATCCGAAAAACCGGGATCATGATTAATAATTACCTCGGTACACGAACGGATAAATAGAACCGCGATACCGAGTGCCAGCGGGAAATCAATATTTAATACTTTATTGCGCAGATTTTTCCAGGCGGAAATAAAATATTCCCTCCCGCTATAAAAAACAACAGGCAGCGTAAATAATATATTCAGGTAACCAAAAAAGTGCCCGAATGACTGTTCATAAGCTGATATTCCAAAGTACTCGGGAAAGCTAAGCAACATCACGTTGCCAAAACAAAAGCCTGCTACTGCAATTTTTTGTACCAGTTTATCGCGTGCAGGTGTATTTTGCTTTTTAATAATATCCTGCAAGCTTATAAGGGGCTCATATCCTATTTGCGTAAGTAATTCGACCAGCTGTTTCAGGCTTATTTTATGATGATCGAACCTGATATTTAATTGCTTTTTCATAAAATCAACCCGGCAATAATGCACCGCCGGATTGATTTTATGTAACTGCTCAAGCAGCCAGAGGCAGCTGCTGCAATGTATATGCGGGATATAGAAGGTAACCGTTGTAATGTGCTGATCGGTGTAGTCAATCAACTCGCTGATGATCGATGGCTCATTTAAATAATCAAAACGTTTACTGCTGCCCGTTTGCGTAGCACCCGGATGATCGTTGTAGTTGTAGTAATTGCATAACTTGTTGGCTGATAATATTTCGTAAACACTTTTGCACCCGTGGCAGCAAAAGTGTTTGTCATCACTGATATGTTGTTCCGTAACGCAGTCATCCCCGCAATGGTAGCATATCGTTTTATCAATTACAGTATCTGATATCATTCCGAAATATTTATTTTTCAAAACTCCCGTATTGCCTATTAATAAAGAATGATAGGAAATGATCAAAAAAGTGATGCTTGTCAGATTTTTAATTCGAAACATCGTTCGGACAGTTAATCACTTTTTGCAATGGGAAGCGGGATCAACGATTAAAACGAGGAAAAAGTGATAGAAAAGTTTTTGAAATGTGACGCTGGTCATCTTTTACGGTTGGCAGAAAAATAGCTTTGCACCAATTGAAAACAACGATAGCTGCTGACCAGCCGGACGACACCTTATTTGCCCGGATTTAAAGCGGCCAGTCAGTTTTATATTAAAAAATATATAAGCGTTATGGGCCATACATTTCACATACCAGTACTTGGACTTGGATACTCTATTGATACTCCTTTAAAAGTTGCGCGATACGGCATTTCCTCAGTGGTATCAATTGTAGATGATGATTTAATTGAGCGCATGAGGGAATACCACATGCAGCTGCTCGGCGAAACATATATACCGATCAAAAAAAACGACGACGATAGCAGGGCGCGGCGAATAACTACTTACCTTAATTTTATGAAAAGAGTTGTTGACCGACAGCTCGAACAATTGAAAGCCCAGGATTTTGATCCCGGCAGTGAGTTATCCTATTACTTCAGCCTGTTGCCCGAGCGGTCGAGATTGCGGCAGGGTTACGACCTGATGATGGAGTTTCCTGACAATTACCAAAAAAAGATCTTCCAGGACAGGCTGCGGAAAGAAATGACCTCAGGTGCAATAGACGTTAATATAATGTCGAAAGTTGATAAGCTGAACTTTGCAAAAACGGGAGAGTTTATGGGCCAGCAAAATACCGACGCGCTGGCAGCACTTCGGGGTTTTGCAAAAAGCGATCTGCGGTCTTCTGTTATCTTGTCCGCTGGTTTGAACCCGAGGCTATATAGCTATATTGAATGTTTTGACGATTTCTTTCCCGACGAAAATGGTGTGACCAAGAAGAGGATTATCCTGAAAGTAAGCGATTTTAGATCTGCCTTTATACAGGCTAAATTTTTGGCAAAAAAAGGGCTATGGGTTTCGGAATTCCGCATTGAGTCGGGCTTAAATTGCGGGGGGCATGCTTTTGCTACTGAAGGTTATTTGCTGGGGCCGATACTTGAAGAATTTAAACAAAAACGGCCTGCAATGCGTGAAGACTTGTTCATTAACTATCAGTCGGAATTATTAAAAAAAGGCATTCTTATTGACGCGGCGCCAAAACAAAAACTAACTGTTCAGGGTGGTATCGGAACAGCAATGGAAAACGAATTTCTACTTGATCGCTATGACGTGGATGCAACGGGGTGGGGAAGCCCTTTCCTGTTAGTGCCGGAAGTAACCAACGTGGATAATGAAACACTAAAACAACTTGAAGGCGCCGGTGAGCAAGATTTTTATCTGAGCGGTGCTTCGCCATTGGGCATACCATTCAACAACTTCAGGTATAGTTCATCGGAGGCCCAACGCGTTAAACGTTTGGACGCCGGCCGACCGGGCAGCCCATGTACAAAAAAATATCTGTGTACCAATACTGAATTCACCGAGCTGCCAATTTGTACAGCATCAAGGGAATACCAAAATCTGAAGATAAAACAATTGCAAACCCAGGTTTTATCGCCCGTTGATTATACTGAACAACTCGATAAAATAACCGAAAAAATCTGTTTATGTGAAGGGCTATGCTCATCCACCTATATTAAATATCAAATTGTAAAACCCAGGGAGAATAAAGCTGTTGCCATTTGTCCGGGGCCGAACCTGGCCTATTTTTCAAATACATATTCATTGGAGGAAATGGTTAAACATATTTACGGACAGGTTGACCTGCTTGATAAAGTAAAGCGGCCACATATGTTTCTTAAGGAGCTCAATCTTTACGTAGATTATCTTCAGGCTGATATTACAGCACACCTGAAGAACCTGGACGATAAAAAAAGAAAACAATTGGTTAATTTCAAAGCCCAGCTGCAGGAAGGCATAAATTACTACAAGCAACTTTTCAACTGCCTGCCAAACCAGGCAGCAGATTTTTTACAGGCATTTTATAACGAATTAATTATTTCAGAAAATAAATTAAACGGAACTGTGATTTAACGGGGGCTACGCAGTTGCCGGGAGTATCATTAACGGGATTGTGAGGTGATGGGTGGCTGCCGGTGTGTTTGCCAAACTAAAAAACCGTTTTAACGATTGATGGGACTGTTGTGTAATAGCCAGCATATCACACTTTTTATTTTCCCTTAGCCATTTCCACCCGTTTATCATCCTCTCATCCGAAATACTGCGGTAATATGCCTTGCCATAATCTACGTTGTAATGGAGGCTATTTATTAACTTTTGTTCCCGGTGTTGCTGATCATAGCCTTCATTATTGATATTGGACACCATGATATCGGCCGAAAAGTCTTGCGTAATATTTAACAGTGAGTTTATATAAGTGGCATCGCGATCATCGAGGTTTGCTAAAAATGCGATCTTTTCGGGATTTTTAACAGCCGCACCATCAGGGACGATCAGTACGGGAACATTTGCCCAATCAATTATTTTCTGGCAGCTACTGGTCAACGCAAATGTTGCTATATCATTATCTTCAGGAGCGGCCACCACAATAAACATAATATCCTCATTGTTTATAATTGATGACATTACATCCTGTATTTCGTGGTTTTCGTTATCGCAATTTATTTGAGGCACCGTCGTCCCCGGGAAATTCCGCTGGTCAAATTCCAATGCAAGCCTTGATGCCATTGTTATTAAACTGTCCGGTTCTTCGCTTTCTGTATCCAAGCTATCCCAACCGCCAACTATCGGCTGAAGTGCGGGCTTCATAGCTACCGGCTTTAAACACACAGAAAATAATGTAATGCCGGCTTTTAGTTTTTTTGCCATGTGCATGGCATACCGCGCCGCGTGCGCAGCCTGTTCAGAAAAGTCTGTAAATACTGCTATTGTCTTCATATTGCCAATTGCGGATAAGGCTATTCGTGTATTTGTGTGCCTTCTTTTATCACTTTTTCGGCAAAGTCGAAAAGTTCCTTACGCATGTTTCTAAATTCATCAAAAAGCGCCTGCACTTCTGTTTGCAGGCCGGCAAATTCTTCGATCAAATCGATGCTCATTGCCTTATTTAAATCACTTATATATGGCTCCAGCGATTTTAGATATTTGGCAATGCCCTCTTTTAATGCGGCAATATTTGCTTCCTGGCGTATCGTTTTTTGCTTGAAGAGCTGTACCATTGACAAATCGCCGCCCTGGTTATTTGTATCTGAATATTTTTTTGCGATGTTTTTAAAAAACCTGGTTTCGTCCTCAACAAAGGAAATATCCTGTACCCAGTGTTTGCATAAAATATAGAGTTCTTCTAATTCATATTCGAGCTCTAAGTCCGGTGTTTTACTATTCATAGTGGGGAGTTTTTATTATTAAACTTTATTAAATGCAGGGTAAACCAGCAGTGGCACATTTATTTGGCTTGCCATTTTTTTGGTGTGGCTGCCGTTTATTAAGCCGTCAAAAAAGTTATGGGGCCTGTGTACCATAGCTAACATATCAACCTGGCCATGGAGGCAAAGCCAGTTTAAGCCAGCTTCAGTTTTATTATTTTTCACTATCCGGTAATAAATGTGCGGGTAGTTAGCTTTGTCGGCTAGCTCGGCAAGAAATGGTTTTATTTGTTTTTGAAAAATCTGATCAGTATCAGCCTCATCGTAAACATGTGTTAGCAATATTTCGGCATTGAACGCCCTTGCTAAAGGGACAAGCGCATAAATATGGTCCAAATCTTCTGAAGGACGTTTAAAGTCGGTGGCAAATGCTATTTTTTTTATATCGGCTACCGATGCGGCTGGCGGAACGATAAGTAGCGGGGTATTTAATTCAGTGATCATGTTGTGGCAGTGATCGCCCAATATCAGGCTGGTTAATCCACTGTGCCCGTGTGTTGCTATTACTACCAAATCAATTGGTTGTTTAGCAGCAATTTGGTTAACCACATCGGCCAATATGCCATCCTCGCTTATACAGGTAATTTGGGGTTTAAATTGGTCGGTTGAACTTATTTGTTCAAGTTCTTTTTTTAGCTGGTGCAGCTCTTTTTTACTGCCATCCATTAAAGTATCGTATTCGTCCACGGGCCATGATATCATTGCCGCTTCCTGCGTGGCTGCAGGGATGGTTACCGCATTACACAAAACTACGTTAGTTTTTAAAAGACTTGCAAGCTGGTAACCATATTCGGCGGCATGCCTGGCACTGGCCGAAAGGTCTGTAGATACAAGTATCGTTTTCATAACTTTTTAAAATGAGATTTAATAATATAAATCTGAGCATTTCCCATCGCCTAAAAAGTGACGGTAGTCATGATATTATGTGATTG
Source organism: Bacteroidota bacterium (assembly GCA_013288235.1). Lineage (GTDB taxonomy): Bacteria > Bacteroidota > Bacteroidia > Sphingobacteriales > Sphingobacteriaceae > Mucilaginibacter. The sequence continues at coordinate 14,618 of JABDCF010000039.1, forward strand.
TGTATCGGCGTATAAGGCTATTTTAAATTAGTTGAAAAGAATGTTCACGTTCATTTCACATCAACACGCACTTTTTATATTTTATGAATTGCTGATTAACAGAGGTTTACAATTTACTTATTTAAAACATCTTCAACTTTCCTCTTTCTGATCGCCTTGAGTTCCTGTATCGTTATCGCATCCATCTTTTCTATATCTATGGTAAAAGCAATGCTGTTCAGCAATTTGATGTCTTGTTTTAACCAGGCCAGCGTTTCATTTGGGTAAACGGTATGCAATTCGCGCAACGCCCAGCCTACACCTTTTTGCACATAATATTCTTTGTCGGGCAACAAGGGCGCTATCAACTGCCTGATTTGGCTGAATGTGGGATGTTGCTTTTTGGTGCGGCTATAATAAAGCAGCGAAACTACAGACTGTCTTCGTTTCCAAAGGTTTTCGTTGGTGTTCCATTCTTTAAGACGGGCATAAACTTCGTCGGGCGCAGCTGCCAGTATTTTCGTATAAATTTTGGCCAGCGCATCACACAGCCCCCAATCATCCACCTGCTCCTGCCATTGCACAATTATCGGCCACATCTCTAACAGCTCGCTTTCTTTTCTCAGGTGCCGCTCCAAAAAGAAAAAAGCATGGAGCCTGGGCCAAAAATCATTTTCAGTACGCCACAGCTCATCCCAAATCGCCAGTTGTTGGCCAAAAGGCAGGTTGGAAAAAGAATATTTACGTTTAGATTCCTTGCGGTGCAAGGGAACATTGCCATGTACGGTACGGATATGTGACCGTATTTCGTGCAGCTTAACGTTTAAATCCGGATTTTTCATTTGAGATGCTAAAATATTGATTTTAATGAGAATGTTTACCGCAGTTGAAAACTGCGGACATGTGCGCACCACGAGTTATGCTTTGCTAAACTCGCGGCAGCTATGAAAATAAATGTTTGCCAGCTTTACCAAATCTTGTTAATTTGTTCGTTTTAAATTACGATGAATAACAGGCACAAATGGAGGCAGAATGCCGGCATTAAATTGCAGGAGGTTGATACCGTGGTTTACCTGGAGTTTATACGTAATGCAGTGAAAGATTTGCCGGGCGTTTCAGAAAAGCCATGCTACAGTACCCCTGGCTTTTATGCAGGCAAAAAGCTGTTTGCACGGATGAAAGAAGACGGGGAAACATTGGTGGTACAAACCTATGAAAGGGAAAAATGGATGGAAACCGACCCAGCCACCTTTTTTGTTACCGATCATTATCTCAATTACGATTATATGCTCATCGCTCTTAAACATGTTTCGCCCGAGGTGCTTTCAAAGCTTTTAATTATCGCCTGGTGTAATCGCGCCACAAACAAATTGATACAGGAATACGAGGATATGGGCAACACCAAACCATTTTAAAAATGATAACATCAACCGAAAATGCTGAACACTACGTATGGGGCGCACAATGTGATGGCTGGCCCTTGCTAAAATCGGACGGCCTGAGCGTGATACAGGAACGTATGCCGCCCGGTACCAGCGAGCAATTGCATTACCACGAACGCGCCCAGCAGGTATTTTATATACTAACGGGTACCGCCACTTTTGAGGTAGAAGGAGAAATAAAAACTGTTTTGCCAAATCAGTCACTGCATATCCGCCCAAATACTAAGCACCGCATCCTTAATAATGGGGCTGCCGACCTCCATTTTTTAGTTATATCCGAACCTAAAACGCAAGGGGATAGGGTGAATATGCCAGCCCCACGCAACCCTCCCCAGTAGGGAGGGCTTTAATGTTGTACTAAAAGTTTCCCCTACCGGGGGTAGATTATTCACAATATAATTTGTTTTTTAAAGGTGTTCATGAGGGCTGCGCCGTTTAGAGGGGGCTGAACCTTGCCGCCCATCCGCCGCCGGAGGCCATTTTTATTGTTAGTTTATCTTTTGCAGTTACTGTAATTACTTTTTTGATGTAATCTGTGGCATCGTGATTGGCATTTACCCCATCTTCAAATATGGTGGCTTTGTAGCTGCCTTCTCCCAAAAATGATAAATCCATTGTTATTTCGCGCGGGTCCCAGTTGGTCATGGCGCCTGCGTACCAGGTAGTGCCGTTGCGGCGGGCCATGCTAATAAAATTACCCACGCTGCCGTCGAGCGAGACAGTTTCATTAAAAGTGGTAGGCACTGCTGCTATAAAATCAGTACTTTCCTGTTCGCGCATGTATATGGTTGGGTTATCGGCCAGCATTTGCAGCGGTGCTTCAAATATCGCGTACATCGCCAGCTGGTGGCTTCGCGTCCCCTGTGTCATGGGGTTTGAGTTTACCGGGCGGAAAGCATCTTTGGTAGCATTACGCATACCGCCGGGTGTATAATCCATAGAGCCGGACATCATGCGGATAAAGGGTATGCTCACATCGTACCCCGGTTGGTTATCAACGCCCCACTTCATATTTTCGAGGCCTTTTACCCCTTCGCAGTTTATAATATTCGGATACGTACGCTGCATGCCGCTGGGCTTATACATGCCATGATAATCAACCATTAAATGATGGTTGGCAGCCAGTTGCGCCAGTTCATATAATGAACTTACTGCCTTTTGATCATCACGGTCGATAAAATCTATTTTAAAACCCTTTACGCCCATTTGCGAGAACTTAGCAAACAAATTATCACCATCCCGGGTAATTGCATACCAGGTCGACCATAAAATCACCCCGACATTTTTCTGTTTGCCATAATCAACTATCTGTTGTACATCAAGTTTTGATTGGTTCAAGTCGTGGTCGTCCGACCATCCTTCGTCAATAATAATATATTCCAGTTTGTTTGCTGCCGCGAAATCGATGTAGTATTTATACGTAGGCACGTTGATGCCTGCTTTAAAATCAACATGGCTTATGTTCCAGTCGTTCCACCAGTCCCAGGCCACTTTACCTGGTTTTATCCACGAAATATCTGTTAGCCGCGAAGGTTCTGCCAGTCGCTGCATCATGTCGTTATCGGCCAGTTGCCTGTCTTCGGTGCTGATGACTACCACACGCCATGGAAAGCTGCGTGTGCCGGCGGTTTTGGCGATATAGTTGGCACGGGTTTTCACCGCATAGTTAAGCCGATTTACGAACTCTTCGGTTGGCACTTGAGCAAAAACGCCGTGCAGGCTATTGCCTTCACCCGGTGCAAGGTACATGCCGGGATAATCCTGCAAGTCGGCTTCAAGTATAACTGCTTTTAAAGCCTGCCCAACATCAACCAGCACCGGTAAAAAGGCAAGGGTATCTTTTTTTATCTTCGATAAGTTTAAAACATCGTAATGCGATTCAAACGAGGTGTTGAATTTATCCTTGTTGCGGTAGTCGTTTACAAAAGGTAAAAATGCCTTGTCGTCATCCTTGAAATTAAAATTAGCTTCTTCGTTTAAAACCGTGATCTCACCTTTTTTCTGTGTAAACCAACGGTAAGCCACGCCATCATTATAAGCCCTGAAAATAACGCCGTAATCGCCTTTAAAGATGATGGTAAGCTGGTTATAATTATCACGTACTTTATCTTTTTTGTAGATAGGGGTATTGATAACTACATCTGCGGAAGCGGCCACCACTTTTTTAACCGAAACATTTTGACCCAGTAGTTCGCCGTTATCCAGCATCATACTGATGGCAGATGATGTTATTATATCGGTGCCATCGTGTTGTACCATCCAATTGATGGTTTCTTTTGAGGTAATAGTAATATTGATTTTGCCATCCGGCGATTTTACCTGGTAAGTTTTACCTGTTTGGGCTGATACAAACGAAAATGGCGAAATAATGCACAGCAATAATAAAATTCTGAACTTCATCGGGTGAACAATTAGGGTTTGAGGGTTGGTTTATAAACTGTCGAAGCTAAATAAAATCCCCGGAATTAATAATGTATTGTTGACAATTTTTAACGGCGTTACAAACGCATCAAGGCAGATAAAACTATTATCGTTTCCGCGATTTTTTTAAATAGTAAGAAGTGCTTCCTTATTAATTACCCACGGCCCCTACAAAGTACATGGCAACGGCAAATATGGCTATTACTATTGCCCAGGTTTTTATTGATGCGGGCTTTAACCCTACAAAAATAATGATGGGAGTGACTAAAAAGCCTACGCCGCCCTTTATATATTGATGGTTTACACATGCGCCTATGCCGCCAATTACCAAAAAGGCACAAATTATAATAGATACCGTACGGAAAGCAATGGTGTTAATTTTGTCGGCGTCCATCATGCGGTTGTTTATTGCTAATATAACGTTAACTGGCGAATTGGATGCAGGAATTATTGTCTTTTGGTTCCGGTGCTGTTGGTGGTTAAGCAGTTACCTAAACATGGTCGTCGCCAAAAAACACTGTTTTAACATACTTATTTATTTTGAGTAATATTAATGTAAAAAATGCATTACAAAGCAGTTTTTGTTGAAAATTTTTGTGTATTTGGCTTTTAATGGAATAGTTTTACAAGAAAATTGCGTCAGCAATTCCCTTAGTTAATGAATATTACATTTATGAAAATAATTCTATCTGTTCTCCTAACCGCAATCACAATTCAATTCGCAAAGGCACAAAACGGAAATATTACCGGCTCGGTGCAGGATGAAAATGGCAGGCTTTTACACTTCGTGGCCATCGAAGACAACAAATATCAAAATGTGGCATTTACCGATTCATTGGGCAATTTCACCATCCCGGTACACCCTGATTCGAAACTCCAGTTTGCATTGGAAGGTTATCGTGATACATTATTTACAGCAGGAAAAATTAGCGAGACCCCCCAGGTTATTTTAAAATCATACGCAAAAGTTCCTGTAGAAACATTTAACCTTAGTTTACACCCCTTTACAAGGGCTGACGGTTTACTTGTCCCTGTCGCGCAAAAGCCAAACCAGGTTGGCAGCAGGTACATGTTTGATGGTTTTTCGCATGGCTTTATTATAGATGCATCCGGAAATTTGGTTAGTAACCCATATTACCTGTTTGATTATGAAAAAGTGAGCGGGCTGCTTTTGCTAACTGTCGACAAGAAAAATGTAAAAGCGGTAGTTAAAGAACAGGTGAAATCGTTTACTATATACAATAATGTTGATGAGCGTTTTAATTTTGAAAGGGTGCCTGCAATAGACAAAATACGTTATGTACAGGTTTTAGCAACTGGCAAAAAATATAAAATATGCAAGCTCATTACAACCAAGTTTGTCCCTGCCGATTTTGAAAATACCGCATCGGGCGGTGCTGGTAATGATTTTGACGAATACGTTGATAATGCCGAATATTATGTGCTCAATGTGCAAAACGATCAACTCCACAAATTAGCGTTGAGAAAGAAATCGATTAAAGATGATTTTAATGAAGATGCTGATAAAGTGGATAAGTTTTTAACCGACAACTCCGGCAAAATAGATGAGCCCTACTTAAGTAATTTGGGCAATTATATGAACCAATAGTTTGAAAGATGTATAAATAAAAAACAGTAGCAATACCTATTTCTGTAAAGGTTCCCGGGGCAGTTCTGCCACGGGAATTTTTATGCGATAAAATTTAAAAACGACCATCTTTCAATAAGCCATACTACTTATATTGCATTATCTTTTATAATAAACTCAATTGGGAATGAGAGCATTATTATCGATCACCGGCCTTTTTATATTAACCGGCTATTTATCTGCATTCGCCCAGCCCAGGGGCGGTACACCAAAATATGCCCATATCATTGTTATTATAGAAGAAAACCATAGCTACAGCGAACTGATAGGATCAGTAAATGCGCCGTACATAACTAAGCTATCCAAAGGAGGGGCACTATTTACAAATTCGCATGGTATAGGGCATCCAAGCCAGCCTAATTATTTGGTGATGTTCTCGGGCAGCACACAGGGTGTAATCGATGATAATTGCGCCGTAAGTCAGTATACTACCCCCAATCTGGGTGCAGCGCTGATAAAAAAAGGCCTTAGCTTTAAGGGGTTTGCGCAAACAATGCCTTCGGCCGGTTACATGGGGTGCGCATATATTCAAAGTACGCTTACTGTGGGCTACCTGTATGCCCGTAAACATTGCCCATGGGTAAACTGGCAGGGCCCGGGCGATAATCAATTGCCCCGATCAGTTAGTTTGCCAATGACAGACTTCCCTACCAACTTTAATAAACTACCTACGGTGGCCTTCGTAATCCCCGATATGGATCGTGATATGCACAACATAGGCGCCCCCGGTGATGCCGCTGCCATACAACGCGGCGATAAATGGCTGAAAGAATACATTGCCGCCTACGCCGAATGGGCCAAAACCCATAACAGCTTATTGATTGTAACCTTTGATGAGGATGATTACAACCCGCAAAACAACAACCGCATCCCAACCATATTTTATGGTGCGAAGGTAAAAACCGGGAAATATGGTGAGCCCATTAACCACTTTAATGTGCTGCATACCATTGAAAATATGTATGGGATTGCAGTTACCGATACATCATCGGCGAAGCCGATAAGCGGAGTTTGGAGGAAGAAATAGGTTGCTGTAGTTAGCGTTCCGCGGAATAGAAGGAAGAATGGTTGGAATGATTTGGAACGATCAACTGCCCAGCCCGGTTGTTGCGAGAACGAAGCAATCTATACATAGGACATTTAACGAAACAGGATGTATTGTGTTTACGGCGCGCGGCTGACAGGCAATGAATTAAAGAGCGCCTTGAGGTAACGAAAGCTTAAGCGGTGTGAACCTTCTCAATCTCCATAAAATGCCAAGTAAGTATGCGGTTCTATTTTACATCTTAAAGCTAAATCGATGATTCCTTCGATATCAGTAATATATTCCGTGTCTTGAATTTTGTTTAAATCTGAAATTAAATCAACCATTTATAGTTTGTTGAAAATTGTATCTCCGTATGGATCTAAATATTTCAATAATTTAAACTGTTTGTTATTTGAGGGATCAAAAACTACCGGTGAAGTAAAATCAACGTTCAGAGACAATATTCCTATTCTATGTTCATCTTCCAAAACTACCGTCCAATGCATGCTTTTCAAATTAAATATTTATAGCCAATTACCAATATCTCAAAACACTTGCACCACCCTCTTATCCGGAAAATCCAACTTCTCGCTTTTCCTTACGCCGTTTACAATAATGTGTACAATATTTATCTGGTCGTCAAAAAGGTTATGTAGCAGGCTTACTTCTACCTCTACTTTTTTTACTGGGGGCAGCTTGTCCGATTCGAGGTAAACATCCACGGCTTCTTTATTAAGCTCAAAGCCTAAATAATTCAGGTTCGCCGGTTTATCATCTGCTTTTATGTGCAGGTTGGCGGCTAAATAGCTTTTAACAAGGGCGTCCATGGCGGCATGCATCTCTGTTTTGCTGAGGTCGGTTTTGGCCTTGTATTGTTTGGCAAGGGCGGCCTCAAAATCATCGGTAAAAATGGTACATATTACTTCAAGCTTGTTATCCTTGCCGTTGTATTCAACATTGCTGGTGCTTACATGTATGGGGTGAAAACCCTTAACAGCATGGCTAACAGGTGCAATTATGCCCCCAAATATGTAACAATATAATAGCGGTTTGTAAATAAAAGCCAACATAGTGTACCGGAATTTTTATAGTTAAAAAAACGCCCTAAATTAGTGCTTTCAACCGTTAGTTTTATAATGTCCGACTTTGCTTTTTATTTTAAGATGGGTTGGGAGCATATTATCAGCAAGGATGCGTTAGACCATCAGCTGTTTATCCTCGCCCTCGCTTGTGTTTACGCCATTGGGGACATTAAAAAGGTGCTGATATTGGTTACCGCGTTTACCATAGGGCATTCGCTAACATTGGCGCTGAGTGTATATGATATTATCCGTTTCAGCAGTAAATGGGTGGAGTTTTTAATACCCTGCACAATTTTTTTAACAGCGCTGAACAACATCATCCAGGTTGATAAAAAGAATAAAAGTGCCCGGATAAATTATTATCTTGCCTTGTGTTTCGGCTTAATACATGGTATGGGTTTCGCAAACGCTATCCGTATTATGCTGGCCAAAGATCAAACCATTGGCTGGGGGCTTTTCGGTTTTAACGTAGGCTTAGAGGCTGGTCAAATATTTTGCGTGGCCATAATTTTAATTATCGGCCTGCTGTTTTTAAATGGTTTAAAAGTAAAAAGGCGCGACTGGATATTTTTTCTTTCATCGGGAGTATTTGCGCTTTCGGTGAAAATGGCTTTGGAGAGGCTACCGTTTTGATTTCGCCTCACCCAGCCCTCTCCAAAAGGAGAGGGCTAAAAAAGCGCGAAGTTAAAGTCCTCTCCTTTGGAGAGGATTTAGGTGAGGCAACAAGTACATCTTCCGGACTTTCGGTCTTTTCCGACTGCCGGACTAATAACAAAGAAAACTGATCTTAATTAATTATACAATGAAAAAAGTATTTACCACACTATTTACCGCCTGTGTCTGTTTCAGTGCAGGTTTTGCGCAGGATATTCAGAATAATCCCGGCAGCAATCATGGTAACAAGTTCGAACAGCTTGGCACTATTTTACCTACGCCAAATGAGCAGCGCACGGCAAGTGGCGCGCCCGGTGCAAAGTACTGGCAGCAACGTGCAGACTACAATATTAAATGTAGCCTTGACGAAAAAGCCCTGAAACTTACCGGCGAAGAAACCATCACTTATTTCAACAACTCGCCCGATCCGCTGGATTATATATGGCTGCAACTTGACGAAAACCAGCACAACAACCTTGATAATGCCAATTACCAGAGCAGCACAGTGATGCCAAAAGTGGCAGGTACAGCAGCATTAGAAAGGGCGGAAATTAAAACTGATGATAATGGTTATGGTGATAAGATAGCCAGCATCACTGATGCCTTAGGCAAAGCATTGCCCTATACCATCAATAAAACTATGATGCGCGTAGATCTGCAAACGCCTTTAAAACCGGGGCAGCAATTTGTATTTAAAGTAAAATGGAGCTATAAAATAAGCGACAGGCTAACTTTGGGCGGTCGCGGTGGCTATGAGTTTTTCCCCGGTGATGGCAACTACCTGTTCACTATGACCCAATGGTACCCTCGCCTTTGCGTTTATAGCGATTTCCAGGGCTGGCAAAACCACCAGTTTACCGGCAGGGGCGAGTTTGCTTTAACCTTCGGTAATTTCCATGTGCAGATGACCGTTCCGGCTGATCACGTGATTGGCGGCACCGGCGAGTGTATCAATTATGCAGCCGTGTTAACACCCGGCCAGTTAGCAAAATACAACCAGGCAAAAACATCGAAAGTACCGGTAGAGATAGTTACCTTGGATGAAGCCAAAAACAGGGAAATCCATCCAAGCACTGCCACTAAAACCTGGGTTTTTCAGGCCAATAACGTGCGCGACTTTGCATGGACATCGTCGCGTAAATTTATTTGGGATGGCATGGGCCAGGATGTTGAAGGCAAAAACGTAATGTGCATGAGCTATTACGGCAAAGAAGCTTATGGCTTGTACCGTAAATATTCAACCAGGCTGGTAGCGCATACTGTTAAAACATATTCAAGCTTCACCTTCGCATACCCTTACCCGGTTGCACAGAGTGTTGAGGCATCAAACGGCATGGAATACCCGATGATTTGCTTTAACAACGGCCGTACTGAAAAAGACGGCACTTATAGCGAAAGCACCAAGAACGGCATGATAGGCGTAATTATACACGAAGTTGGGCATAACTTTTTCCCGATGATAGTAAACAGCGATGAGCGCCAGTGGACATGGATGGATGAAGGTCTGAACTCATTTGTGGAATACCTTACAGAAGAACTTTGGGACAACTCGTTCCCAAGCAAAAAAGGCGCTGCGTATACCCAGATTGATTATATGAAGCTGCCCAAAAATGAATTGGAGCCTATCATGACCAACTCTGAAGATATAGTTAGGTTCGGTCCCAATGCTTATACCAAACCAGCTACAGCATTAAATATTTTGCGCGAAACCATTATGGGCCGTAAGCTGTTTGACTTTGCATTTAAAGAATATGCAAGGCGTTGGGAATTTAAACACCCAACACCTGCCGACTTTTTCAGGACAATGGAAGATGCCAGCGGCGAAAACCTGGATTGGTTTTGGAGAGGCTGGTTTTATGGGATAGAACCTTGCGATATTTCGCTTGATTCGGTAAAGGTAGCCAAGGCTGACCTGGATGGTAACCTGCCTGCGCAATTTGGTGGCCGCGGCGGCGCCAGGCCGGGCGGCAATAAAGTGGCTGCGCCTTTAGTGAACAACTTTGATGATATATCGAAGATTAGGAACCGTGAGGATAAGAAAATACAATTTTATGTAGACAAAGATACGACAGTACGCGATTTTTACTGGAAATACGATCGTGGCCTTGCATCTGTGGATAGCTCGAAATTCAGGGACATGACGAAAGCCAAAACAATGGCTGACCGTGCACCCGAGGCATTTACCGATGAAGACAAAGCAAAATATGCTAACAAGTTTTTTTATGAATTGAATTTCAGCAATAAAGGTGGTTTGGTGATGCCTATCATTGTACAGTTTACCTATGTTGATGGCACCAAACTAATAGACCGCATTCCCGCCCAGGTATGGCGTTTGAATGAAAAACATGTATCAAAATTCTATGTGCAGGATAAGGAAGTAGCCTCGATATTGGTTGATCCTTTCCGCGAAACATGTGATATTGATGAAAGTAATAACTACTGGGGCAAATTGCCCGAGCCGTCAAAATTCCAGGTGTTTAAACAAAAGGTTGCAGCGGGCGGCGCACGCGGGCAATCAGTTGGTGTAAACCCGATGCAGGTAGGCAGCGGTAAATAAGACCGGGATTTATAGGATTAAGGGATTCACAGGATTTTATCCGATCAGACTTCCGAAGCTTTAAAAACTTCGGAAGTTTTTTTTTGCTATCAAAACGCTTAGTTGTTTATCGATACGTGAAAATCTTTATCCACGGATGCATTTGCTTCGGTTAAATTGCCTTCATCTATAAAATGAAATTTCAGGCGCTGGTTGTAATTGGGATACCCAATAATGCGTAACAGTTCGTTGGTTATGCTTTGGGTTTGTTCAACGTTAAGTTTCGATTGCGTCGATACATAAATGGTAGTCTCTCGCGAAAGTTTTCCTTCAGTTTCCATAATATTATTAAAAAAATTATCATTCTCTATCGTGCTTTTCTAATTGTGTACCACGGGGCTAAAACTTAGTAATTCTTTATTTATTGAAGGCTGATCGTACACCACCTGTAGTTTTACGGTTTTGTTCATCGGCTGTACAGCCGGCAATTGTGCGTTTTCAAGGGCGGCAAAAACAGGCGACGGGTCAAAATTGAAATTAACGCTCCTGTTTTGTTTGTCTATCGCTGTATAAATAGAGAAAAGTTCATATTCCAGGATATTTTCCAGGTAAAGTACTTTCGTGTTTTTTAACAATATATAAACCGCGAATTGTTCGGCTACAATAACCGGCAGCAGTTCAGGATATTCATTTTCAAAAAAATCTTCTACATATTTATTAAAGCGTTCTTCACCAACTGAAAGCCGGAGTAAACGGGTCGTAAGTTTCAGCATAGAGATCAATACCGATCCCCGGAAATTGAATACCATGTCTTTAATAATGCTTATGCCTTTATCTTTACTTAATTCTTTTGCCAGTTCATTTTTAGGCTCCTTTCCCAAAACAAGGTTGCCTAAAGTATTTTCCCATTCGTTTACCGATATGGTTTCATCGAAGTTTTCATTAGTGATACTGGGCTGTACACTTTTCCTGCTTTTGTAATAAAAGCCGCGCTTGTCCCATATTTGCCGCATGGTAATTAATTGATTGGTTATTGCTGCTTCGGGCACTTTTGTAAATGATTCAGGGTCAATTTCGAACATCAACGCTTTTAAATTTGGTAGTTTGCCAACCACCTCTTCGAGGATGCTTAACAGCTCACGGTCTGACGGGCCGCTATGTGCATCCAGGTAATAATCTTTATAGTAAATACCCCCGCCAACATGCAGCTCCATGATCCTTTCATATGGGAGGCTTTTCAAAAAATCTTTAACACTCTGCCGGCCATTTCTTTGATTGGCCAGGATGTTATGCAGGTCGAGCAAAATGTAGCAATCAGCTTCCTCGGCAACGCTACTTACAAATAAGCCGTCGGGTATCTCATTTTTTCGTGGCAGCAGGTAATTGGCGCCAGTTTCAAAGGCAAAAGGGAGGTTCATTTCTGATTGGTAGCGCCTGATGTTTGCCACCGCCGTTTTTATACCCTCTTTTGATTGCAAAGGCGGCAACAAAAAACCGGAATTAATATCCCTGCCAGCCTCATTAAACATGTTAAAGCTCAGGTGCTCGCTTATCCATTCGGGGTTCAATATTTCTGTCTGCTCCCGTAAAGTATTAAAGTGCGGTTGCTGCGGTAAATTAGTGCCGCCTATTGGATAACCTACCCCGTGGAATATCTTCGGGCGTTCATAGGATACCAGGAAATCCATTACATCCTGGTCGTACTTAAATGCATTGCATTCATCGTTTTTATCATACCACAGTGTCTGCGGTTCAATCTCCACAACATCAATCAACGATGAATGCGATGCAAGAAAGCGTTCAAATCCTTTAAAGTAAACAAGTCCTACGCCAAGTTCGTCCATTTGTCTACCTTGTTTTAGCCTACTTTAAGTTCACTGTTAGCACTATACTGTGCGCTGATCAGTTCAGCCTCATCCAGGAACTGGAATTTGAAACCCGAATAACAAGTTGGGCAACCTGCAACACGCAGTATTTCACCGGTGATAGCATGGGTTTGCTCAAGATTTAAGTTTGCAGGTACCGATACATAAATGGTACTTCCTTTTGAAAATGTTTTTTTAGTTGCCATGATAGAAAATTTAAACTGGCTGCCTACTCTTTTCACCCTTTTCGGCTTCCGGGGGTATGTTAAAAAGCGCCCTGCTTTTATTTGTAAAATTAGCTGGTACAGTAAGCCTGTTAAAGAGGGGAAGTACCTGAATGATCAGGTATAAATACGGCAAATTAATGCGTAGAAATACTTATTGATTATAAAGGCCGGACGCGAAATTATTCATTTGGAAAATCGTAGAGACGTGATGCTTCACGTCTTCCGCGTACATGGCAAAATTGCAACGGGAGCGGGATAAAATATTTACGCTATAAAATCGATTTGCAAACGCGACCCGTATGTGGTGATTGGCAGGCAGGAGACCTGAAGCATCATGTCTCTACAAGGAATTTATAGGAAATTAGTACATGTTTTATCTCAAATCTCACGTCTCAAATCTCACATCTAAGATTTCAAAACAGCGTAAATATGCTCATCAAGCACCACCCCGTTTTTAACGATTCCGTTTTTCAATATGCCTTCTTTTGTGAAACCTGCCTTTTCCAACACCCGCATCGATTTTGGGTTATTGCTTAATATGCCTGCCTGTATGCGGACAATATCAAGATTGGTAAATGCATAATTGACCATCAATTTTACAGCCTGCGGCATAATACCGCGTCCCCAATAGTCCTCACCAAGCCAGTAGCCTAATAGCGGCGCTTTGCGGTAAATATCATCCCTCAATTCAAGGCCGATAACGCCTACGGCCATGCCATCAACTTCAATTACGAAATTGACAAAAGGATCCTGGTCAAGCATCAGGGTTACCCAGCCGATAGCGGCTTCCATCGTATAAGGGTGCGGAAACCTATCCATTAAAAACGAATAGATATTCGGATTGTCCGCGTGCTTTTGAATGGATGCTGCGTCATCCGGCTCCCAGCTGCGAAGCGTAAAGTCCTGGCCGTTTATTTTCATTTGTAACAAAATAATCACTAAAAATAGCAATGATTATTTTAGTTGTTAACTTGCGGTTGATATTGGTTGATTAAGTTGATTACGTGAGTTGTTGATTAAGTTTTTTAACATCAGCTTCAAACCTAATCAACTTAATCCAACCTAATCAACCACTCACTAATTATAGTATGAAGAAATCCTTTACCCTTTTGCTGCTTGCAGCAACTACAGGTGCATTCGCCCAAAAACTTGAAACCTTAACCGTTGAAAAAATAATGCGCGATCCAAAATGGATAGGCGTATCCCCGTCAAATGTGCATTGGGGTGATGATAGCAAGAAAATTTATTTTAACTGGAACCCCGAAAATGCCGACCGGGACGAATTGTTTTCCATCACTCCCAGCGATATAAAGGCGGTTAAAATAAGCATAGATGAGCAAAAGACACTTGTGCCGGAATACGGCCAATGGAATAAAAAACACACCTTAAAAGTATATGAGAAGAACGGGGACATATATATTTTCGAGCTAAAAACCGGCAACGAACAGCAGTTAACCAGCACCACAGATCGCGAAAGCAACCCGTCATTCGGCAGCGATGAAAGCAAAGTGCTATTTATACGTGGCGAAAATTTGTACTCGTTAAAGCTTAACGGCGGCCAATTGATACAGCTAACAAATTTTGTTCATTCGGCAGCAACAGCCGCAGTACCACAAGCTGCCGGAAGGCGTGGCAGGCAGGGCGCGGGCGGAAAGGGCGACCAGGCTGCATCGGGCAACGACCAGGAACGCTGGCTTAAAAGCGAACAACTGGAACTTTTTGATATCATAAAAGTAAAAGATAAAGACCGCAAGCTTGATTCGATAGAACGGAAAGAATTTGAGCCGAAAAAGTTAAAGGAGATTGCTGTTGACGATAAGGCAGTTGGCGGTGTTACGCTTAGTCCGGACGGGCACTATATAACCTACCGTTTGGTTAAATTGCCCGAAGGTGAAAAAAGGACAATAGTGCCCGATTATGTAACTGCGTCGGGCTTTACCGAAGATATCCCCAACCGCGAGAAGGTTGGCGGTCCGCAGGCGACCTCTGAATCCTTTATTTTCGATACGCAGCGGGATTCGGTTTATAAAATAGTAACGTCGGCTATCCCCGGCATAAAAGATATACCTGAATATATAAAAGATTACCCTAAAGAGCTGGAGCAGCGTACCAAACGCAGTGACGACCGTAAGGTATCGATACGCGGCCCTTACTGGAGCGAGGATGGCAAAAATGCTGTTGTAATAGTAACGGCACAGGACAATAAGGACAAGTGGATCATGAAACTTGACCCTTCAACAGGAAATTTAAGCCCGCTCGACAGGGAGCACAACGACGCCTGGGTTGGCGGCCCCGGCAGGGGCAATGGGGGCTGGACAGATAACACCCATTTTTATTTTGAAAGCGAGGCCAGCGGTTATGCACACATTTACCTGGTGGACGTAAACGACGGATCGAAAAAACAACTCACCAGCGGTAAATGGGAAGTGCAAACTTTGCAATTATCAAACGATAAAAAGGCGTTTTACTTTACCGCAAACATGGAACATCCTGGTATTACCAATTTTTACCGAGTTGCAGTTACTAGCGGCGAGCCGGTTAAAATTACTTCGATGAAAGGTATGAGCGAAATATCGCTTTCGCCGGATGAAAAATGGCTGGCTATCCGTTATTCGTACACCAATAAGCCCTGGGAATTGTATGTGCAGCCTAATAAACCGGGAGCAACAGCAACGCAGGTTACCAATTCAACCACCGAAGAATTTAAATCGTACCCATGGCGCGCCCCGGAGATCATCACCTTTAAAAACCGCTATGGCAGCGATGTTTATGCACATTTATATCTACCTAAAAACCCTGACCCGGCCAAGCCTGCCGTTGTTTTTGTACATGGTGCGGGCTATTTGCAAAATGTTGAATACGGCTGGAGTTATTATTTCCGCGAGTATATGTTTAACAACATGCTGGCCGATAATGGCTATACCGTTTTGGATATGGACTACTCGGGCAGCGCCGGCTATGGCCGCGACTGGCGCACCGCAATTTATCGCCACATGGGCGGTAAGGACTTAACCGACCAGGTGGATGGCGTAAAAATGCTGGTTGATAAATACGGCGTAAACCCCAAACATGTAGGCCTGTACGGCGGCTCGTACGGCGGCTTTATGACCCTTATGGCCATGTTTACTGAGCCCGACGTTTTTGCAGCAGGCGGCGCCATCCGTTCGGTAACCGATTGGGCGCATTATAACCATGGCTATACCGATGAAATTTTGAACGAACCTTACAATGACGAAAAAGCATATCGCCTTAGCTCGCCTATTTACTTTGCCGATGGCCTGAAAGGTAACTTGTTAATGCTGCATGGCATGGTTGACCAAAATGTGAATTACCAGGATATCGTCCGGCTTGAGCAAAAGCTCATCGAGTTGCATAAAGACAACTGGGAACTGGCCTCGTACCCGGTAGAAGATCATGCCTTTGAACAACCAAGCAGCTGGGCGGATGAGTATAAACGGATTTTTAAGCTGTTTGAAACGACGTTGAAGAAGTAGGGGGGAGAGCCAGGAATCAAGAACCAAGAGTCAGGATTTTGACTTTTTTCGCGCCAAGCGTTCATTTCACAACAGCACTGCGTTTTTTAAAGCTGTTAATCATTGATAATCAATGGTTTTGTTTTTCGTGTATCTGTAAAATCAAAAAAAATAGACAAGCTTCATTTGTTACTTATCACTTGCTGCTCGTATACGAAGTCTCGGATGCTATGCCCATCTAAGACACACATAACCGTCCGGGTTTTCAAAATTCAAACAGTGGAGGGATTTGATCAGGACGAAGTTAATGAAGCAAATTTAGTCACCCGGACTATTGAATTTAATGATTTTGTTGGTGTTGATTTTAAGGCGAACAATATCTCCGCAATTATTGCCCAAACCATTAAAAATCGACTTGAATTAAACAACAAAGAAAGGCTGTTTTACGTATAAAAATAAATTTACTGACACAATACATCTGCAACCTGAATGAAAGCCAGCATCCGTCAAAAACTCTATCTATTTTCGTTAGCAGTTTTGGCGGGCAATGGTATATTAGGGTACGCGGTTTACGAAAGTAATCAAAAGCTCCTTGACTCCGAACATTGGGTGCAACATACCGAGCAAGTGATCTACCAATCGGGCAATATTCTCTCCACGGCTAAAGACATGGAAACGGCATCCAGGGGTTTTGTACTTACTAATGACAGCACTTTTCTCGGACCTTTATTTCCCGCCCAAAAAAATGCCTTTGCAAACATCGGGCAACTCCGGCAACTCACGCAGGACAACTCTTCGCAGCAAAAGAGAATAGACTCCCTTGATTATTACATGCGCAAGTTGTTGAATTTTTCATTCAAAACCATTGAATTAAGAAGTAAACACGGAATAAATCCGGCAATCATTTATATATCTGCAAAACAAGGCCAGCTTTATGCTAACCATATCCGTCAAATTACTAATGCCATTCAACAGGAGGAAAACAGGCTACTTAAAATCCGAAGGGAAACGAACGGGCGCAGCTCGAAGTCGTTCAAGCTGGTTTCAAGGATCGTGTTTATTTCAATGGTGGCCTTCACTATACTTTTGCTTATTTTAATAGGACAATACTTGCGCCAAAATGAGGAAAAAGAAAAACGTACAGCAGAATTGGCCGCTGCTAACGATGAACGGGCAAAAATAGTTAGCGACTTGATGCTCAGAAATATTGACCTGGAGCAATTTGCCTATATCATTTCTCACAACCTCCGTGCGCCGGTTGCCAATATAATTGGTGCATCAAGCGCCTTAAATGATCCCGAACTAAGTACAGACGATAAGGAAACGCTCATTGGCGGCATCAATATATCTGTTACAAGGCTTGATGACGTTGTAAAAGACCTTAACCGTATTTTACAGCTAAAAGGAGATACTAACGACACAAAAGAAATTGTCCATTTTTCGACATTGGTTGACGAAATAAAGTTTAGCATTCAGAATCTTGTTGATAAATATGGAATACAAATAAAATATGATTTTTCGGAGATCAATAGCTTATTAACTTTACGGGCTTATTTGTACAGCATTTTTTATAACCTTATTTCAAACAGCATTAAATACCGCCGGGAGCAGGTACAGTGCCTTATTGAAATTAAAAGCAGCCTGGTAAACAACAAGCTACAATTAGTTTTTACCGACAACGGAATGGGAATTGACCTAAAAAAAAATGGTGAACAGCTATTTGGCCTGTATAAGCGGTTTCATACCAATGCAGAAGGAAAAGGATTGGGATTGTTTATGGTAAAAACACAGGTAGAAGCGCTTAACGGAAAAATAAGCGTAAAGAGCAAAGAAAATGAGGGTACGATGTTCAAAATTGAATTTGAGATTTGAAGATGTGAAAGCCATTCGGCGAACTTGGTCCCCCTGAACAACATTGGGTTAGGTCGGCGGGATGCTGACTCAAATTTAGGTTCAAGCTTTGCCTTTGAACCGGCGGCAGTAGATAACAAACGAAGCCTTTTGCTAATGATGTAAAGTGACCTGTTTTATTGCAGCATTCAGAAAAGCGCCCGACCTGTTGAACGTTGTTATACCCATCTGCTTTTTTATATGGCGGAATTTAATTATTTTCGTATAAATAATTGGTCATGAC
>JABDCF010000040.1:0-338 GCA_013288235.1 Bacteroidota bacterium
TACGTAAGAATTTGGGTTCATTTAGTGTTTGCAACCAAGAACCGCGACCCGTTCCTTGAAAAGCGGGTCAGAGATGATCTGCATGAACATATCACCGAAAATTGTCGGGAAAAGGGGATATTTTTAAAGTCAATAGGTGGTTATACAGATCATGTTCATTGCCTTATTTCTTTAGGAAAGGATCAAACGATAGCAAAAGTAGTCCAACTTATAAAGGGAGAATCCTCGTTTTGGATAAACTCAAATAATTTAGTCAATGGGAAATTTAGCTGGCAGGATGATTATTTCGCGGTTTCTGTAAGTGAATCGCAGCTTGAACAGGTTGCCATGTACATAAA
>JABDCF010000040.1:348-33041 GCA_013288235.1 Bacteroidota bacterium
CACTTCACACATGCACACACAATTTAAATATCGTTAATGTCTGATAATCAGATGTCCCATTTTTAATTTACCCGTCCCTTGAAAGGGACGGCAATAAAATTTAAATGGTACGCAAATCATTGCCGTCGGTTTTAACCGACGGAAAATGGATAGCAAAGCAGGGCTTTAGCCAAATTTCGGGAGCTATATTTTCACTGATTAAGATAGGCGTACACCCATCAATGGTTTTTCAAATTTCGTAAAAATTTCGTAAATTAAAATTGGGACATCTGATTATCAGACATTAACGATATTTAAATTGTGTGTGCATGTGTGAAGTGAACGCTACACATTCAGCAACTCCCTCGCATTCTGCAACGCACTTTCTCCCGGCTTATCGCCGCTCAGCATTTTGGCAATTGCCAAAATGCGTTCCTGTTTGTCTAATTGTTTTATGCGGGTATAAGTGGTTGCGCCTTCGTCATCTTTGTAAACAAAATAATGGCTCTGGCCTTTGCTGGCTATCTGCGGTAAGTGCGTGATGGTAATTACCTGTAGGTTATCCGCAAGCCGTTCCATAATTTGCCCCACTTTATTGGCTACCTCGCCGGATACACCTGTATCAATTTCATCAAAAATAATGGTAGGCAAAGCGGTATTTTGGGCAATAAGCGATTTTATGGACAGCATCAGCCTTGAAAGCTCGCCCCCAGATGCTACTTTGCTCATTTCGGCCAGTGCATGCCCTTTATTGGCATTGAATAAAAAGCGGATCTCATCAACTCCATTAGCCCCCAAAGCGCCAAAGGGAGAGTTATGTCCTAAGGGTGAGGAGAGTTCGATGCTTAGCGCAGCGTTTTCCATACCCATTTCACTAAGGGTTTTCAATACCTGGGCCTCAATTAACGGGGCGGTTTTTTTACGATTGGCAGAAAGTTCGCCCGCTAATTCTTCAAGTTCATTTTTATCGGCATTAAGTTGCAACTTCAATTTTTCAATTGCCTCATCCCCAAAAACAGCCTGCTGTATCTTGCCTGATAGTTCATCCTGCAACTGCAATAATTCTGCGTTGCTGTTTACCCGGTGTTTTTTCTGTAGATTATAGATCAGGCTTAACCGTGTATTTATTTCTTCTGCGCGGGCTTCATTGGTATGGGTGCGCTGCTCAATAATTTCAATTTCGGTAGCTATATCTTTTAACTCAATTATTGTGCTGTTTAGGCGCTGGTGTAATTCCGCTATCAGCGGGTTAAATTTTTCTAACGTTACCAACTGGTGCCCCGCTTCACGCAGTTGTATAATGGCCGAGGTTTCGCCGTCTTCCATTAAATAAAATGCGCCAAGCAGGTTGCGTTTTATTTCGCCGGCATTATTAAGCGTGTAAAGTTCCTGTTCAAGCAGCTCCTGCTCATCAGCTACCAGGTTAGCTTTTTCCAGCTCATCAAATTGAAACTTGAAATAATCAAGGTCGGCTTTAGCTTTATCGCTTTCTTCAATAAGCTGCTGTAGTTTGGAGTTTGATTTTTTATATGCCCTGAATTTCGACCGGTACTCATTGAGTAAATCAGCATGTTTGGCAACAGCATCAACCACCAGCAACTGAAATTCCGGGTCATTTATTTCTAATGTAGCGTGTTGTGAGTGTATGTCTATCAGTTTTTCGCCGAGGGCTTTAAGCGCAGGCAGATTAACCGGCGTATCATTTACAAAAGCTCTTGATTTACCGTCTGCCGATATTTCGCGGCGTAAAACAGTTTCGGCTTCGTAATCAAGGTCATTATCCTCAAAAAAAGTTTTTAAATGGAATGCGCCAATTTTAAATGTACCTTCTATAACACATTTTTTTTGCTGGTTAAAAAAATAACGACTTTCGGCACGCTGCCCTAAAATAA
Organism: Bacteroidota bacterium; assembly: GCA_013288235.1. Lineage (GTDB taxonomy): Bacteria > Bacteroidota > Bacteroidia > Sphingobacteriales > Sphingobacteriaceae > Mucilaginibacter. The sequence goes on from JABDCF010000040.1 coordinate 2,220, forward strand.
GCGAAAGCGCACCTAAAATGATAGATTTACCCGCGCCGGTTTCGCCGGTAAGTATATTTAACCCGCTATCGAAACTGATCTCAAGGTTATCAATTAAAGCGTAATTGCTGATGTTGAGCTTTTGAAGCATAAAAAAAGTATCCTTGTTTTGAAGGATACTAAAGTAGTGATTAGCGGTAAGAGATTAGAGATTAGTTAGGAAAAAATCTAAGGCCGAAACCAACTAATCTCTAACCTCCAATCACTAATTATCTAACCCCGGTTTCTCATCGTTAAAGCTCATTTTCTCTAAATTCCGCAGGTAATGTTGATACTCAGGACTGTTCATATAGGCATTCATCCTGGCAACAGACCGCTGCAACTGTTCATTGGCCCTTTTTAGCTCCGGGTTATTTTGGTACGAGTTCATTTGCCCGCTCAATTTATCCATTTCCATTTGCTGCTGTTTAATGGATGGATTCTCGTATGCTTTGTTTAGGCTGTCACCAAGTTCCTGCATGCGTTGCTGAAGCTGTTTAGCCTCAGGGGATTCATAATGGGCGGTCATTTGTTCGCCCATCTTATTTAATTCAGCGGTTTGCCGTTTTATTTCGGGCGGTAGTTTGCTTTCCAGTTCGGCCTGGTACTTCTTGTAATTCTCGTCCTTATAATAGTCATCATTATATTCACGATGACGAGGTATGCCGTATTTATCTTCAAGCGCTTCGTTCATTTTTTTGAACTCAGGGGTATAGAAATAAGCGCTTACACTTCGTCCAAGTTCGCCCATTTTTGCCGAGAGCTGTTGTGTTTCTTCATTATTACTATATTTTTTGGAAAAATCGCCGCTTACTTTCCCCAGCTCTTCCTGTAAGCTTTTCAATTCAGGTTTATTGTAAAATTCGCTTATTTCACGTCCTTTTTGTTCAAGGTCATGCTGGGTAGTCTTAAACGCACCGCTGTTATAATACTTGTTCAGTTTTGCTGAATTTCTTTCTACTTCTGCGCTTAATTCCTGCAATTTCTCTTCAGGGCTATAATTGTCCTTGCTTGTTAACTGCGATGGCTTTTTATAAGCATGGGTCCTGGCTAAATGCTCCGATTTTTTGGCAACGGGTTTATGAATAGTATCGGCAAGCAAATTGCCCCGTAACGGGTTAATGGCTTTTATTGCTATTGCACCGTGCGCAATTCCGGGACTTAATAAGGCTATTAAGCCAATGCCCATCATTGTTATAAGCATAGCCAATGAGACCAGGCGCATGCCAGGCATTTTTTTATTAGTTTTCATGATACTTTAAATGCTGTTAATGAATGATTCCTTTTCCCCTGGCATTCAGAAGATCCTTTTAATTATTATCAGTCGTCGGTTTTTCCGGTGCTTCTGGTTTTTCCGGGGCCTCCGGTTTTTCCGGCGCTTCATCTAAAACCGACAGGTGTTTTATGTATTCGGGACTGTGCTGATATGCCCTCATTTTGGCCGTAGCTTCCCTTAAAAGCTGTTTTTCCTTTTCTATCTCGGGGTTATGGCTAAGTTCACGCATTTTTTGGCTCAACTGGCGCATCTCTTCCTGCTGCTCTTTAATTTGGGGATTGTGATAAGCATTCCTTAAGTCATCGCCAACTTTTTTCATTGCATCCCTATCCGCAATGTACTCCGGCGATTTGTAACGGTTCCGCATTTGTTCGCCCAGGCTTTTTATTTGTTCAGATGCCTGTGTTATGTCGGCCGGTATATTCGCTTTAAGCTCGTCGCGGAATTTCATATGGTTTTCATCACGGTCATCATAATAATCGTCATGTTTTATACCGTATTTCTTCTCCAGCCTGGCGGCCATATCTTTAAACTCACGGCTGTTATAGTAAGCATCCATCTTTTTGCCTATGGCATCCATTTGCTCGCTCAACTTATTGGTCGCTGAGTTATCGCCCCATTTTTTGTTGAAATCCTCGTTTAATTTGTTCTGCTCTTCTTGTAACTTTTTCAACTCCGGTTTATCGTAAAAGGCTTGTATTTCTTTTCCTTTTGCATCCATCTCGTCACTTATCTTTTTAAATTCAGGACTCTCGTAATATTTATTAATGGCGTCACCATGCTTGTTAACTTCGGCGCTCAACCTTTCCAACTCAGGGTCATCACCATGATGGTTATAATTAAAGTTGTGATTATGGTTGTCGTTTGAATCATAAACGTAAATATTGTCACTGCCATTTGTTCCTTTAATAATGGCTTTCGGCTTACGGTACGTTTTGGCTGTAACGTTCTTTTTAACGGCCGCTTTCTTTATGGTATCGGCAGTGGTCAGTTTATTTATAACCGGTACAATAGCTTTTACAGATATTTTGCCTTCGGCAATTTGGGGGTTAAACAATGCTATGCTCCCTATGCCAATGGTTAATATAAGCATGGCCAGTAATGCCGGTCGCATGCTTTGAGTTTGTTTTTTAGTTTTCATAATTCGTTCAATTCTGTTTAATAAATGATGTTTTTTACCGATAGCCGCCATTGCAAGTTGAAGGTCGTTTTCGCGCGATTGCTCGAGCTTTAACAGTGCCTTTGCATACATCAGCGCATCGGAGGTTGTGCTTACTACCATGTCGTCGCAGCTATTCTCACGTTCCTCGTTAATTATACGGTTAATGAGCTGGGTACAAGGATTAAAGAATAACAATATAGAGATCACCTGCTGCAGCAGGTTAATTAGGTAGTCGTTGCGTTTTATGTGCGCCAACTCGTGAAGTAAGATAGCTTCAATTTCGCTGGTAGACAGATAGGTGGCCAGGCTGAAAGGCAGCAGGATGACCGGTTTAAAATAACCAACCATACAAGGCACATCAACCAGCTTGCTTAAGCCAACTTTTACGCTTTTGCCGATCTTCAGCTTCTCGGCAAACTTGGTTACTTTGTACTGCAAGGCGATATCGATGCTTAATACTTTCCTGATGGCATTTATCTTTTTGCGCGATAATATTAGCCTGCTTGTATTAAATAACAGGCCGGCAATATAAAGTATGGTTATATAAGGCAGATAACCCTCGATGTTGTAGTAATACCGGATACTGTCGTTATTAAACTGGCGGATATCGGCCGGTAACCCGGAAATTAACGGCATTGCTGAAAGTTTTGCCGGTGCAACAGCCAGCCAGTTATAAATATGTATTTCGTTTATTAGTGTATAAATAAACCAGCCGGTTATGGCAAGCAGGCTTGTTACAGCCAGTATATATTTTTTTGATGAGGATAACTGGTCGGAAAACATAAGCACCATCCTGAGCATAAAATAAATAAGCAGCCCCTGCCATAACGAATGGAGGATAGTTATACCCAAAACCTGGCTGATGTTGTACAGTATGTTTTCCATTTTAATTTTTTATTAAGTCCATAGTCCATAGACTATGGTCGATAGTTAATACAGCGTTACATTTCCTGCCATTGACTATGGTCCATCAACTATGGACCCCACCATTTCTACTTCCTAACAGTATCCCTGCTTACTTTTAATGAGTCTTTGGAGTGATATATCCACACGTCATTAAATTGTTTTCCCATATTTTTCATCTGAGCCTTCCATTCGGGGCTGTTAAATTGTTTGCTCATTTCTTCGCCCTGTTTCCTCATGTTCTCCATTTGCGCTTTCCATTCAGGGCTGTTAAAATGCTTTCTCATTTCTTCACCCTGTTTCTGTATAGCATCCATTTGTGCTTTCCATTCGGGACTATTGAATTGTTTTTTCATTTCCTCGCCCTGTTTTTTCATAGCCTCCACTTGAGCTTTCCATTCAGGGCTATTGAATTGCTTTTTCATTTGTTCGCCCTGTATTTTTATGGCGTCCATTTGTGCTTTCCATTCCGGGCTGTTGAAATGTTTTTTCATTTCTTCGCCTTGTTTCTTCATATTCTCCATTTGCGCTTTCCATTCGGGGCTTTTGAATTGCTTATTCATATTCTCCATTTGCGCTTTCCACTCAGGACTATTGAATTGTTTCTTCATTTCCTCGCCCTGTTTTTGCATGGCCAGCATTTGTGCTTTCCATGCAGGGTTGTCAAACTGTTTCCTCATTTCTTCCCCCTGCTTGCGTATCGCTTCCATTTGGTTGCGCCATGCAGTGCCCGAATAAAAGTTATCCAAAGAATCCATGGTTGCGCTGTCAGTTTCACCGTTGTAAACTCTTTTCTTTCCGTTTTTATCAACAATCACCATCCTGCTTTTGTGATGGCGTTTAATGGTATCGTTAACCAAAATGTTTTTATTTGAATCCTGTCCAGTCGTCAATAGTAGGTTATGTGGAATTGTCTTAGTTATAGTTTTGTTCCCAGCTGCTGTATTTGCATAAGCAGCTTTTGGGTTAAACCACGCAATGCTGCACAGGCCGCCGGCCAATAAAAGCACTGCTGTTAATAATTGACGTGTATTGCCAATTGGCTTTTTTGTTTTCATGATCCTTTCAATTCTGTTTAATAAATTATACTTCTTACCGGTAGCCGACAGTGCAAATTGCAGGTTGGATGTCCGGTTTTCTTCCAGTCTTAGCAGTGCATGTGCATAGATGAGCGGTTGGTCGGTTTTACCAACAACCAGGTCATCACAGCTATTTTCCCTTTCCTGGTTTATTATACGGCTAATCAATAGAGCAAAAGGGTTAAAGAAAAGCATTACGTTTATAAACTGCTGCAGCAGGTTTACCAAGTAATCATTACGCTTTATATGCGATAATTCGTGTAATAAAATGGCCTCAATTTCGCAGGCTGATAGATAGGTAGCAATTGATACAGGTAGCAGGATGATAGGTTTAAAATAGCCCAGCATGCAGGGTACATCAATCAAATCGCTGAATTTTATATTTATATGTTTGGTGATATCGAGCTTTTTTGAAAAAGTATTGATAAACTGCTGCATCTGCCCGGCGGGCAAAGCCGATTGTTTTATCAGCCTTATTTTACTCCATTCGCCGGTAAGTTTTATAAGGTTAATAGTGAGCCCCACAATATATATAGCCGATATATAAGGAAGATAAGCGGCGATAGTACTATAAACAGACTGGTTTGGTATGGCATGGCCAACATTTAAATAAGGTAATAAAGACAATGCAGTTGCTGATTTTAAATCAACCCAGTTATAAACCCGCACTTCTGCATAAAGTGTATAAACAAAACATATAAATATGGATGTAATTGCCGCAACGGAAAGGTTATATTTTTTAACAGGCGATAATGAAGGCGCAGCTGTGAAAGCAATGCGCAAAATAATCCAAAGCAACAATCCTTGCCATAACGAGTGAATTACGGTTATCCCTAAAACCTGGCTGATGTTATATAATATGCTTTCCATCTTGTAAAAATTAAAAACCTTGTGTCAACGCTGTTTGTCCTAATCTCTAATTAACCAACCTCTAATCTCTATCTTCAAATTCCCGCAAATAACTCTTAATCGCATCTATCTCATCTTTCGATGCACGGTGATGGCCAAGGGCCTGTATCACAAGATCAGAAGTTGAGCCTTTAAAAACAGTAGAGATAATTTTATCTAAAGCGGTTTGTTGTGCCTGTTCCCGGGTGATCACCGCTTTGTAAAGGTGCGTTTTGGCGGTTGTATCGCGCTCAACCAATCCTTTATCATGCATTATCTGCATTAATTTTAAAGTAGTAGTATAGCCGGCGTCTTTGTTTTTCGCCAATTCCTCGTGCACATCGCGAACGGTACACTGGCCTTTTTTCCAGATCACCTGCAATATTTCCAGTTCGCTTTCTGTTGGTTTTATTTCCATGTTATTTATTATACGAATTTCTTCGTACAAATATGTACGATAGATTTCGTATTTGCAAATTATTTTTTATTTTTTTTACACGATTTAACAGATATTAACGATCACCGTGATTTTTTTAATGAAAAGACGCTTTTGAGTAGGGGAATGTTACAGGGGATTTTGGATTCATTTTTTTAGATAGCGCGACTCCGCCCGTTCATCTACGCTTGAATTATTGATCATTGCATCTGTCAACGAACATAAGTTTCATTCAATTCCGCCCCGGACAGGTTCAAATTAATTTAATACCAGGTATAAAGGCGAAATCTTTGATATTATAAGTATAAAGTGGAATTTGATGGATTACGGCTGTGGCCGCTATAATGGCATCAGGTATTTGAAGATTGTGGCTTAACTTATAGTTTTCAACAAGATTGGCGGCCATTTTTGAGGTGGCAATATCAATATCAACCACGTCATAATACCTGATCTTTCGTTTCATTTGCGCCAATTCCACTTTATTACCCATTCCCTGGTAAAGTTCCATCAGGGTTATAACGGAAAGTGCAATCTGGTCTAATCCGATTTCCTGCAATCGTTCAATAGTGGTCTGCCTTCCATTAAAGGCATGAATGAAGATGTTGGTATCGCATAAAACCAATATCTAAGATCGGTTTTCCTCTGCCAGGCATCTTTACGGATATTTTCTAATGACCGTGGATTGTTTGCCCATATACCAAACAAACTTGTCGGGTCGATTTTTTTATCACCTTTTATTACCGGTATAACATTGTCATCGGCAGAAATTACCTTAACCTTATTTATTTTAAATATTTTGAATAAAGCAGATAGTTTTTCCATCTCGCTTTTATTATCAATTTCAATAGTTATTTTCATAACAGACCCCTTTTTAATTCTGATTGTCGCAGAACAAAACAAAGCTACAATTTTAAAATGATTTAAGAGCGGCAGTTTAACCGCAACGTCAAGACAATATCCGCAACCAAAATCCTGAATTCCGAAATAGAATCAGTGCAATCAAAAAAATCAGTAAAATCAGCGGTCAGTTCTTCTGCTGCGATTGGTATTTGAGCCCATTAGCCGGGTCAACCTCGTTTAATACATTCATGACAGCCACCCTCTGCTGTCCGTCAGCCTTGCTAAAAATTGAAATAAATTCATCGGCTTTCGCTGTGAAAAACACAAGAGGGAACATCGCGCCAACGCGCTGCCTGTCGACCTGGGAAAGGGAGGGTACTAAATCGGCTATAACTTTACGGCCTTTATTAGCATTGTCCGACATGATATCCAACCCGTTCCGATGATAATCGTACATCAGGCTGCGCAATGGCTGGTAAAGTTTATTATTCAAATTTTCGGATAGCCAGTAACGGTTTGTCGTACCATCAAACGCCTTCCATCCTTTATATGATGATGTTTGCGCATTGGTAACAACATTTAAGGCTGCTGTAAAATAGGGGGTTCCCCCATAGCGCGAAAAAGTGTCATAATCCATGCCTACTATTATATAGGCATAAAAAGCCATTATCGAGGCCACGTTACTCTGAAAATTCTGATCTGTATAATCAATAGTTTGTCCTTCGGTATAAGTAAAGTCAATGTCTTTATCTAAAACATTTAATAAGGTTGAGGTATAAGTTGAATTATATACAGGCCTTGATGATTGCACCTGTAGCTCACCGCTATAGTTACTGCTGCCATCCCATGTAGTAACATTTAATATGAAATTGCAGTTGATCCGCTCCTGCGGCAAAATATTATCAGCGCTCCATTTACGTCCATTCAAAAAGTCTTTCATCGCTGTTTCAAGTGCCTGGAAAGCATGCTTATTGGTAGTTTGCACCTTGGGCGCAACAACCTGCACACGGGCATTTAAATCCTGCGCGGTGGCAACGCCGCTTAAACAAAACAATAAAAAACATATACTAAGCGCTTTCATCCTTTTATAAGTTCAGTAATTTTATAGCATATATCACGGGCAACCTCTTCTTTACTTTTAAGGCCGTAAACGGTTTTTTGCAAATTGCAGTCTATAATGGTTATTTTATTGGTGTCTTTCTTAAAACCAGCCCCTTCATCATTTAGCGAATTTAGCACAATAAAATCAAGGTTTTTCTTTTTCAGCTTTTCAATAGCATTTTTTTCTTCATCATTGGTTTCTAACGCAAAGCCCACCAGTATTTGGCCCTCTTTTTTCTGCGACCCCAGCAAACTTAAAATATCAACCGTTCTTTTTATTTCGATACTCAGATTATTATCGTTTTTTTTAATTTTTTGCTGCGCGACAGTCGATGGGGTATAATCGGCTACTGCGGCACTCATGATACAAGCTTTTGCAGTTTTAAAATGAGGCACACATGCATTAAGCATCTCGGCTGCCGAAGTTACGTCAATACGTTTAACAGCCGATTGTTTACTCACCTGCGCCGAGGGCCCCGCAACCAGCGTAACATCAGCGCCCAATCGTGCCAGTTCATCGGCAATGGCAAAGCCCATTTTGCCTGATGAATGGTTACCAATAAAACGTACCGGGTCAATAGCCTCATAAGTTGGGCCGGCGGTAACCAACACTTTTTGATTAACTAACGGTAGTTTTTTTTTAATATTTTCGGTTATAAAGGCAATTATCTCTTCAGGTTCGGCCATACGTCCCTCGCCATGAAGGCCACTGGCCAGTTCTCCATTACCAGGCGGTATTAATATATTGCCAAAAGATTGAAGCTGGCTGATGTTTGATTGTGTAGCGGCGTGTTTCCACATGTCCAAATCCATTGCCGGGGCGAAATACACCTCGCATTTTGCAGAAAGGTACACCGCCATCAGTAAATTATTACACAATCCATTAGCCATTTTAGCCAGTGTATTTGCACTTGCAGGTGCAATAACCATAAAATCAGCCCATAAACCCAACTCCACATGATTATTCCATTCACCATTTTCGGGCGTAAAATAATCAACAAGCACCGGGTTTTTCGAAAGTGTGGAAAGTGTTAAGGGGGTGATAAAATTCGTGGCGTCGGGGGTCATTACAACTTGTACGTTAGCTCCTGCTTTTATTAACAGCCTAACCACTAATGCTGATTTGTAGGCCGCTATACTTCCGCAAATACCTAAAACAATGTTTTTACCTTCAAGCATATGCCACCTAACCCCTTAAAGGGGGATTTATAATTTAAAATTAACAAAAAACTCCCTATTGGGAGTTTTTTTTATTATATAACTTTTGCTCCTCCGCCACACGGTGGAGGGTGGGGTTATTCTTTTGTAGGGTTGCGATAATAAACTTTATCCTCCAAAAATTCCTGGATAGCTACCAACGAAGGTTTAGGTAGTTTCTCGTAGTATTTGGATATTTCAATTTGCTCGCGGTTTTCAAAAACTTCTTCCAGGTTATCATTTGATGATGCAAATTCCGAAAGCTTTTGGTGCAATTCTTCCTTTACATTGTTTGATATCTGGTTAGCCCTTTTCGACATAATTACCAGCGATTCATAAATGTTGTTGGTTTTTACATCTAATTCGCGTAAGTCGCGGGTTACTGTGCTGCTCGCTACTGCAGGCTTATTAATATTGTTGTTTGCGTTCATATCAAATTTAATTACCTATTTTTTTATTGTCGTTACCTTTTTCTGATGGTGGCGTTCCTAATACTGTATCCTTTTTTGACTCAATCTTCTTGGCAATCCTTGGGTTGCTAAATGCCTCAGCTAATACACTTTTAGCTCTTACTATTCCCTGGTTGCTTTCTTTAATATAATCCTTAGCGTCTTTCAAATATTTACTATTCGGATATCCGTCTACAAACTGCTGCGCAAAAGCGATAGCCTGGTTGTAGCGATCTTCCTGGTGGTCTTCCCGGCTATGAAAAGCATATTCATATTGAGCCTTAATAGTTAGAAAGTTGATTTCCTCGGCGTATTTGGTATCGGGATAATCACGTAATGTATTGCCAAATGAAATAACTGCCGCCTGGTAGTCACTGATGGTTAAATACAGCTTCGAGTTGGCGTATGATTTTTCCTCCAGCTTATCGCGCAGGTTTTGTATCAGTTTACTTGCTTCAGCAACCCTATCGCTCTTTGGATACAAGTTTATAAACAACTGCAGCGCGTCAATCGCACTGTTTGTATTGGTTTGATCAAGCGAAAAGATCGGGGAATCAAGATAATAGCAATAAGCCGCCATAAACCTGCACTCTTCGGCCCTCGCACTTGAAGGATACGTTTCAGCAAATGTTTTAAAGTGATACCTTGCCGAAGTATAATCCCTTAGCTTGTAGTTAGTATAAGCATAATAGTAAAACAAGTCTTCAGCTTCCGCACGGCCCCTGTAACGTGTTACCAGGTCATCAAATAACCCTAAAGCTTTCGAGTACTCTTTTTTGTTGTAGAGCTTTATTGCTTCGGAGTATTTTTTAGCGTTATCATTACTGGTACGCAGTTTTTCATATTTACTTTTACAACTGCCCAGTGTAATAATTAATAAAGCAAATACACAGGCTAATAACGTTAGTTGTTTTTTAAACATTTTGCAAAGATAAGGGAATAATATAAAACAGTCAATTATAATTTTAGCAATGAATTTATGCGCCCATTTCTCCGTTTCAAGATGGGAGCGCTCTAATTTTTGGCTAATATATAACGCTTGTTTTACCTGCTATATATATATAGGCATGATTTAACATCTTTTAACAGCTTGAGGGTGATTTGCAATCAACCCTTGGCCGTTGCAGTTTCGCCGTTATGGTATTACGCCTATATATAAGGTGGTAGCTGTTATAACTTTTGTTTCATTATTGACCTGAAAATCTCAAACTGCCCACTGCTCACCGCCCACTGCAAACTTTTTCAACCTTATTATCAAAGTGTTAAACCTACACCTCCATTATTTCTTACAAAGCATTTGAAAAATACAAAATAGTGCTTACCTTTGCAGCCCGCAAACGAGATAGCGGGTTGTTCTTAAAAGCAAGCTGAAAAATAAAAAAAAATAAAGTTTGCAGTAACAAAAAAGGTTCTTACCTTTGCAGTCCCAAAAGAAAGGGGCGCTAAATGAAGCGAATGACGAAAGCGATTTTCGTTATTAAAAATTGAAAAAGTAATCATTGTTAAAGGTGATAACAAAATAAAATCTGAACCGTGACGGGGAAGATGAAAAGTTCTTAAAAAGTATAGAAAATCATGTAGCGTAACAGCCTTTAAGAGCTGAAAGCAGAAAGGTAAAAGCTTTGAGCTTTAGACTTTGAGTTTTAAGCTTTCGAAAGGCGGGTTATGAAAAGAAGAGAGAATGGATACTGTAAAAAGAATAATTTTTTACAGATTCTATTATTAATAATAGGTCAGTGAACAAACAAACACATTATACAATGGAGAGTTTGATCCTGGCTCAGGATGAACGCTAGCGGCAGGCCTAATACATGCAAGTCGGACGGGATTTGGGAGCTTGCTCCTAATGAGAGTGGCGCACGGGTGCGTAACACGTATGTAACCTACCTTTATCAGGGGGATAGCCTCTCGAAAGAGAGATTAAGCCCGCATAACATGAAGACACAGCATTGTGATTTCATCAAATATTTATAGGATAAAGATGGGCATGCGGAACATTAGCTAGTTGGTAAGGTAACGGCTTACCAAGGCTACGATGTTTAGGGGATCTGAGAGGATGACCCCCCACACTGGTACTGAGACACGGACCAGACTCCTACGGGAGGCAGCAGTAAGGAATATTGGTCAATGGGCGCAAGCCTGAACCAGCCATGCCGCGTGCAGGAAGACGGCCCTACGGGTTGTAAACTGCTTTTGCAGGGGAATAAACCTCATTACGTGTAATGAGTTGAATGTACTCTGAGAATAAGGATCGGCTAACTCCGTGCCAGCAGCCGCGGTAATACGGAGGATCCGAGCGTTATCCGGATTTATTGGGTTTAAAGGGTGCGTAGGTGGCCTATTAAGTCAGGGGTGAAAGACGGTAGCTTAACTATCGCAGTGCCTTTGATACTGATGGGCTTGAATGGACTAGAGGTAGGCGGAATGTGACAAGTAGCGGTGAAATGCATAGATATGTCACAGAACACCAATTGCGAAGGCAGCTTACTATGGTTTTATTGACACTGAGGCACGAAAGCGTGGGGATCAAACAGGATTAGATACCCTGGTAGTCCACGCCCTAAACGATGAATACTCGATGTTAGCGATATACAGTTAGCGTCAAAGCGAAAGCGTTAAGTATTCCACCTGGGGAGTACGCCCGCAAGGGTGAAACTCAAAGGAATTGACGGGGGCCCGCACAAGCGGAGGAGCATGTGGTTTAATTCGATGATACGCGAGGAACCTTACCCGGGCTTGAAAGTTAGTGAATGATTCAGAGACGAATCAGTCCTTCGGGACACGAAACTAGGTGCTGCATGGCTGTCGTCAGCTCGTGCCGTGAGGTGTTGGGTTAAGTCCCGCAACGAGCGCAACCCCTATGTTTAGTTGCCAGCACGTTAAGGTGGGGACTCTAAACAGACTGCCTATGCAAATAGAGAGGAAGGAGGGGACGACGTCAAGTCATCATGGCCCTTACGTCCGGGGCTACACACGTGCTACAATGGGCAGTACAGAGGGCAGCTACCTGGCAACAGGATGCCAATCTCAAAAAGCTGTTCACAGTTCGGATCGGGGTCTGCAACTCGACCCCGTGAAGTTGGATTCGCTAGTAATCGCAGATCAGCAATGCTGCGGTGAATACGTTCCCGGGCCTTGTACACACCGCCCGTCAAGCCATGGAAGCTGGGGGTGCCTGAAGTGCGTAACCGCAAGGAGCGTCCTAGGGTAAAACCGGTAACTGGGGCTAAGTCGTAACAAGGTAGCCGTACCGGAAGGTGTGGCTGGAATACCTCCTTTCTGGAGCAGTATCCAAAAGAGGCGAAAGGTAAAAGGCGAAAGCTGAAAGCCTTTGCCACTCTCGTCAAAAAAAGCATAACAGCCGTGGCTGTTAGCTGCATGATTCTATTCTTTTTTGTAATTATTGAATTAATGAATTATCGGATTATAGAATAAGGGGAACCCAATCAATAATTCAGTAATTCAATCAATCAATCAATAATTAATAAATGGAAAACCCAAAAGATGAAGCCATAGGTAATGGTGCAAAACATCTGAGGAGCAAGATTGTAAGGAATTTACGAATTACGATTTACGAATTACGATTATCGGAAACGGAACAAATCGTAAATCTAAAATCTGCAATCGTAAATGAAAAGACAGTCCTGTAGCTCAGTTTGGTTAGAGCACTACACTGATAATGTAGGGGTCAGCAGTTCAAATCTGCTCGGGACTACATTTAAGCCTAAAGTCGTAAGTAAGAAGTCGGAAGTCAAAAAAGACTTAAGACTTAGAACTTAAGACTAAGGACTTAAGACTTATCTAACGGGGGATTAGCTCAGCTGGCTAGAGCATCTGCCTTGCACGCAGAGGGTCAACGGTTCGAATCCGTTATTCTCCACCAAGTTAAGCTAAAAGCCGAAAGCGAAAAGCACAAAGCCCTTAAAAAGCTTTCAGCTTTAGACTTTAAGCTTTAAGCTCAGCAAAACGTTCTTTGACATATTGGAAGAAGTAAATTGAAAGAGAAGACAACAGTATAGAGGACTGTTGAGGCTCGGAAGTATGTGTAAACATATGGAAGACGCAACAAGAATCAAAAAAGCATACATACCGAGCAAAAGGCGGTATCGTAGAAGAAAGTAAGAAAGGGTACACGGGGGATGCCTTGGCTCTCAGAGGCGATGAAGGACGTGATAAGCTGCGATAAGCCGCGGGGATCAGCAAATATGAATTGATCCGCGGATTTCCGAATGGGGAAACCTAATTAGTTGAAGACTAATTGCATAAATGCGCGAACGTGCTGAACTGAAACATCTAAGTAAGCATAGGAAGAGAAAACAACAGTGATTTCCTGAGTAGTGGCGAGCGAAAGGGAAGAAGCCCAAACCTACTATGTTACGGCATAGTGGGGGTTATAGGACCACAACATGAGATACAAACAAAACCGGAACGGGATGGGAAACCCGGCCATAGAGCATGAGAGCTGCGTACGGGTAATGGATGTAAGGATAGTGGTATCCTGAGTACCGCGAGGTCGGAGACGCCTTGTGGGAATTTGCCGGCACCATCCGGTAAGGCTAAATACTCCTGAGAGACCGATAGTGAACCAGTACCGTGAGGGAAAGGTGAAAAGAACCCCGAACAGGGGAGTGAAATAGAACCTGAAACCGTGTACTTACAAGCGGTCGGAGCCCCGATTTATCGGGGTGACGGCGTGCCTTTTGCATAATGAGCCTACGAGTTACTCTTCATTGGCAAGGTTAAGTGTTTAAGACACGGATCCGAAGCGAAAGCGAGTCTGAAAAGGGCGCATAGTCAGTGGAGGTAGACGCGAAACCTTGTGATCTACCCATGGACAGGTTGAAGGTGCCGTAACAGGTACTGGAGGACCGAACCGATAAACGTTGAAAAGTTTCCGGATGATCTGTGGGTAGGGGTGAAAGGCTAATCAAACTGGGAAATAGCTCGTACTCCCCGAAATGTTTTTAGGAACAGCCTGGCGGTTGAGTTAATAAGAGGTAGAGCTACTAATTGGGTGCGGGGGAGTCAAATCCTACCAAATCCAGATAAACTCCGAATGCTTATTAATATACGCTGGAGTGAGGCTCTGGGTGCTAAGGTCCAGGGCCGAGAGGGAAAGAACCCAGACCATCAGCTAAGGTCCCCAAATTACCACTAAGTTGAACTAACGAGGTCCGATTGCACAGACAGCTAGGATGTTGGCTTGGAAGCAGCCATTCATTTAAAGAGTGCGTAACAGCTCACTAGTCGAGCGATCGGGCATGGATAATAAACGGGCATCAAGTGGTATACCGAAGCTATGGATTTGCAGTAATGCATCTGGTAGGGGAGCATTCTATTGCCGGCGAAGCAGATACGTAAGTTACTGTGGAGGTTATAGAAAAGCAAATGTAGGCATAAGTAACGATAAGGCGGGAGAGAAACCCGCCCACCGAAAGACTAAGGTTTCCTGATCAACGCTAATCGGATCAGGGTTAGTCGGGGCCTAAGGTGAAGCCGAAGGGCGTAGCCGATGGACAACTGGTTAATATTCCAGTACTATTTATAACTGCGATGCGGTGACGGAGTAGTGAAACTGACGCGAACTGACGGAATAGTTCGTTAAAGGCCGTAGGTATAGGAGACGTAGGAAAATCCGCGACTCTTGCTGAAAGCTGATAGTACCTTAAACCTTCGGGGGAGAGGATAGTTCAGGTAATCAGACTTCCAAGAAAACCCGCTAAGCTTCAGGTTATGAATACCCGTACCGTAAACCGACACAGGTAGTCGAGGAGAGAATCCTAAGGTGCTCGAGTGAATCATGGCTAAGGAACTCGGCAAAATGGCCCTGTAACTTCGGGAGAAGGGGCGCTCCAGCAATGGAGCCGCAGTGAAAAGGCCCAGGCGACTGTTTAACAAAAACACATGGCTATGCAAAATCGAAAGATGACGTATATGGCCTGACACCTGCCCGGTGCTGGAAGGTTAAGAGGGGATGTTAGGAGCAATTCGAAGCATTGAATCGAAGCCCCAGTAAACGGCGGCCGTAACTATAACGGTCCTAAGGTAGCGAAATTCCTTGTCGGGTAAGTTCCGACCTGCACGAATGGTGTAACGATCTGGGCGCTGTCTCAGCCATGAGCTCGGTGAAATTGTGGTATCGGTGAAGACGCCGGTTACCCGCAACGGGACGGAAAGACCCCATGCACCTTCACTACAACTTAACATTGAAATCGGCTACAGGATGTGTAGGATAGGTGGGAGACTGTGATCTGGCTTCGCTAGGAGTCAGTTAGTCAACGTTGAAATACCACCCTTTCTGTATCTGGTGTCTAACCCTGCATAGCGGGGGACATTGTTTGGCGGGTAGTTTGACTGGGGTGGTCGCCTCCAAAAAGGTAACGGAGGCTTTCAAAGGTAAGCTCAGTACGCTTGGTAACCGTACGCGGAGTGCAATAGCATAAGCTTGCTTGACTGTGAGACAGACAAGTCGATCAGGGTCGAAAGACGGATATAGTGATCCGGTGGTTCTGCATGGAAGGGCCATCGCTCAAAGGATAAAAGGTACGCTGGGGATAACAGGCTGATCTCCCCCAAGAGCTCATATCGACGGGGAGGTTTGGCACCTCGATGTCGGCTCGTCACATCCTGGGGCTGGAGAAGGTCCCAAGGGTTGAGCTGTTCGCTCATTAAAGTGGCACGCGAGCTGGGTTCAGAACGTCGCGAGACAGTTCGGTCCCTATCTGTTGTGGGCGCAGGAAGTTTGAGTGGGGCTGACCTTAGTACGAGAGGACCGGGTTGGACTAACCTCTGGTGAATCTGTTATGGCGCCAGCTGTATTGCAGAGTAGCTACGTTGGGAATAGATAAGCGCTGAAAGCATCTAAGTGCGAAACTAGCCACGAGATGAGACTTCCATTGAGGGTCGTAGCAGACTACTACGTTGATAGGTTACAGGTATAAAGGTGGTGACATCATAGCCGAGTAATACTAATCGCCCGAAGCTTTCTCATAGCAGGTAAATTGGTTGATTGAGTGGAATAAGTTGATTAAGTGAGTGGTTGTAAAACTGCAAAACCAAATCACCCCAAAAAACTCAATCAACTACAGACTAAATACTGTTGTTTTCTCAATCTACTTACTTCTTTCAATTATGTTTAAGTTTATGGTCATTAGTCACTTGTCATTAGTCATTGGTACTAAGCAGGCGGATAAAGACAGTAAACAAAATAAAAAATAAGTTATAGGCTCCAGGGCTCAAAAGTTAAACCGTATGCAAATACCAATGACTAATGACCAATGACCAATGACTAAAAGAAATTCAGGTGCCTATATCGGCGGTGTCCACCTCTTCCCATTCCGAACAGAGAAGTTAAGCCCGCCAGAGCCGATGGTACTGCAGTAAAATGTGGGAGAGTAGGTCGGTGCCAAATCTTAAAGAAGCCTTTGTTCTAACGAACAAGGGCTTTCTTGTTTTACAACTTTCCGAACAGGGAAGTTATACTCGCTCCAGGGGAGTCCTGTGGACCAGGGCCGATGGTAATGTCCGGCTGAAAGACGGATGGCAGAGTAGTGCGGCGTCAAATCTTATCGCCTTTAATAGTGCAATTCAAAAAGCCGTTGCCCATTTCAACGAAAGCTTTCTTGTTTAGCATCTACCACATTCAAAATTAATCGCTGGTCTTTATAGGGCATTGGAGGCTTAGAACGGTACTAAGCCAATGCAAATAGCAAAGCTGCGTCTGCATGCAATACGGCTGTGTCAAAAACCGGTACTGAACAATCACCTTGCTGTATTAGTAATGGTATTTCTGTGCAGCCCAATATAATGCCTTCAGCACCTTGGGTAATCAGATGATTTATGATATCTAAATACTTACGTTTTGAACTTTCTGTAAGGATACCGCGAACCAATTCCAGTTCAATAATCTGATGAATAATTTTCCGTTGCTCATCTGTAGGTATTATAGGTGCGAGTCCATTTGAAATCAGTTCATTTCTATAAAAATCTTCAGACATGGTGAACCTCGTCCCCAGCAGGCCTACATTTTTGATGCCGGCTTCTTTTATTGCATCTATGGTGGGGGTTAAAATATGCACTAAAGGAAGTTCTGTTTTTACCTGTACTTCAGCAAAAACCTTATGCATTGTATTAGTTGCTATCAAACCAAATTCAGCTCCTGCTTGCTTCAGTTTATCAGCGGCCCGGGCCAGGTCCATGCTTATCTCATCCCAGCGGTTTTCTTTGCGCCACTGATGGTATTTCTCAAGATTGACGCTATAAATAATTATTTCAGGATATGAGTAATCACCAAACATTTCAACATATTTCCTGGTAATATGCAGATAATAAGAAACTGTAGATTCGGGGCTTAACCCTCCAATAATGCCTATTTTTTTTAACATGCTATTTTGGGTTAAAACTCGCAAAAAAAAATCGTTATAAAAATGGGCTATAACCAGGTTGGGCCCAACGCCTGGTATATCTCGGCACCAAGCAGGCCACTCCCACCTCCATAATGTTCAACAATTATAATTTCAGGATTGTGCGCTTTAAAAGCTGCACATAACCTGTCTTCACTTTCCTTTTCAATACCGCTTCCCAGCAATACCAGTTTAAATGGTAACATGCTAAAGGTATTTAGCGCCTCATCATCTGTAACAACACCGGTTGCATTCCATTCCGGGTTATTATTTATTAATCTTACCACAGTTTGCAGTATCCCTTCGTGCCTGCAAATCACTAATATCTCTATTTTACCCATATTTTTTAAGGTTAAAGCTGAAAGGTAAAAGGTAAAGAGAGTAAAAGGCTAAAGATTATTCGGGTTTACCTTAAAAACACCTTTTGCCTTTAACCCTTTACCTTTCACCTCCTTTTCAGAACTCCATCGGAACTTCCATCAATAAAAACTCCGCATCGGTTTCGGCGGTTATGGTAAATTTATCATTATCCCAAATGCCATAACCATCGCGTGTATTCAACAGTTGGTCGTTTACCTGTATATCGCCTGTTAATACAAATACATACACGCCATTGCCTTTGGCTTTTAAATTATATTCGGTGCTAACGCCTTTATCAAATTTGCCTAAATGAAACCAGGCGTTCTGATGTATCCAAACACCTTCATCATCAGGGTTTGGCGAAAGTATTTGCTGTAATTTGTTATGCCTGTCTTCCAGGTTTAAGGTGATTTGGTCATAACGGGGTTCCACATTTTTCTTGTTGGGATAAACCCATATCTGCAAAAATTTAACCCTGTGGGCCCTGTCTTTATTGTATTCGCTGTGGTAAATGCCTGTGCCGGCGCTCATGGCTTGTATATCTCCATTTTTTATAACAGCCACATTGTTCATGCTGTCTTTATGTTCAAGGTCGCCTTCAAGCGGGATGGAAATAATCTCCATATTATCATGCGGGTGGGTACCAAAACCCATGCCTGCATCAACGGTATCGTCATTTAATACTCTTAATGCCCCAAAATTCATCCTTTGCGGATTGTAATAACTTGAAAAACTAAATGAATGATAACTGTTAAGCCACCCATGGCTTGCATGCCCGCGGGTTTCGGCTTTATGTAATATTGTTTGTGCCATAATAATATCCTCTTATTTTGTATATCAAAGATACGGTACGACGTAAGGGTAAAAAGATGATGTAGGTTAAGAAAATTGGTTGATTAAGTTGATTGGGTGAGTGGTTGATTGAGTTTAGCCGCATTAACCTAATCAACCCAATCAACTCTTCCTCAACAACCCGGTCCGCATCCGACTAAAAAACTCGGGGGTTACGCCGATATACGATGCTATTTGTTTTTGAGGTAGATGATCTATAAGCGTTGGGTACCGCTTGCAAAATATGCTGTAGCGCTCTTCGGCGGTCAAACTCATATTATCTACAATGCGCTGCTGGTTGGCAACCAATGAATTTTCGATGAGGATGCGAAAAAAACGTTCAAATTTCGGCACTTCATTATACAGCTTTTCCTGGTTAACTTTTGATAACAGGATTATATCTGTATCCTCCAACGCCTCAATATTTAATATTCCAGGCTTTTGACTGATCAGGCTGTACATATCGGCTATCCACCATCCCGGCGGGGCAAAACTTAAAACGTGCTTGATGCCATTTTTGTCAACCGTATACCCCCTAAGGCAACCTGACGTTACAAAAGCAGAATACCGGCATATTTCGCCCTCATCAAGTAAAAATGCTTTTCTTTTAATACTTTTTTGTTGAAGAAAACTGAAAAACACCTCCTTTTCTGCTTCAGTTAAGTGAATATACTTTGAAACGTTATTCAGTAGGAGATCAAAAGGCATATTAGTTTGATAGGTATTTATAAAAGCTTAATATTAACAAGCTGCAATTTAACTATATCGTAACATAAAATTGAATTTTTAGCAACTTGTGGATGGTAGCTTTGTGATATAAACTTAGCAATAAATACTTGAAAGCGCGAGCGGCAATTTTAAGCATAATATTACTAAAAACAACTCTCTTTGTTTTACTTCTTTTTAGCCTCCAAACTGTTTATTGTCAATCAATCCCGCTGCCGAACGCTTTTGCGCATAATGATTATTGTCACCGGCACCCATTATTTGATGCGCTTGAAAACGGGTATACCAATATTGAAGCTGACATTTTTTTAGAAGGAGATAATATAATTGTTGCACATGTAAACCCCTTTTTCAGGGTTAAAAGGACGCTTGAAACGCTCTACTTAAAACCGTTGTATGATAGGATTGTAAAAAATAACGGACAGGTTTATCAAGGATACAATGAACCGGTAATATTAATGATAGATGTTAAAACGGGCGCTAAAAATACCTATACTGCACTTAAAGTATTACTTGAAAAATACCGGGCTATCCTGTCTTCTTATGATCATGGCCAGGTTATCAAGGGCGCAATAACCATCGTTTTATCCGGGCATAAACCGTATAAAATGATCAAAAACGAGGAAACACGCCTGGCTTTTATTGACGAAGATCTTAGAAAAACCGCCGCCGATACCGCTACAAACGTATATACTATGTCGAGTTGTAAATATTCAAAGATATTAGCATGGAGAGGCGATGGTGTTATCCCTGAATATGAACATAACAGGTTATGTGCTTATGTGACGATGGCCCATAAATTCAGGAAAAAAGTAAGGCTTTGGGCTTCGCCCGAAAATCACCAGGTTTGGGCGGAATTATTAAAATGCGGCGTTGATCTCATCAATACGGATAAACTTGCCGACCTGAAGGACTTTTTGCTAAATTATGATACAAGGTTGGCTAATGCCGTCAAGCTATCGCACAATCCCAACAGCTTAAATATCTTAAGTTTTTAATGTTTTCTGCTCATTTTGCAGCATAATTAAAGCTTTCGCTGCCCTTACATGCCTTGTATCTTCCTGCTTGGCCGAACCTACCCAATCGCAATAACCCTGTTTATATCCTTTTGATAGACCTTCAAAAAATGCTTTTGCTTTTGCGTCGGTAGTTAATAATGCTTCCAGTTCCGCGGGGGTGCCTTCTATGTGTTCGCCTTTTTTAAGCATGGTATTATGATATGAGATATGAGACGAAAATACAATTAAATTTAGATATGAGATTTGAGACGTGAGATATGAGAAAGGGTGCATTCAATATTTCGCCAAACGATAAAATCTGGCCTCAAACCTCACATCTCATAATGAAAAAGCCTTTAACGATGCTTGTGCATAGTTCCCCCAATCTTTCATTGCTGCATCCAGGGTTTTACGCAGCTCCGTATTGTTAACTGATTTGCCTTTTTTGGGAGGCAGCATAGCTTTGTTATCAACCGCCATTTGGGTAACCTTGGTAGCAAACCACGTAATGTTTTCGTGTGGTAACGCCACGCCAAGTATCATGCCCGGCAAGCCTGTGAATGATTCGGGCCCTCCCGAAACCGGAATTTCTTCGGTATAAAAAGCCACTACATAAACCGAATCCAATATAAGGGCATTTGCCCTGCGGCAGGTATAACCAGCTATTTCACGCGTTTCATCGGTAATTTTCCATTTTATCTTCCGGGTGGTATCCTTTACCAGGAAAGTTTCTTCAAAAACTTTTTTCTGGCTGATGAAGCTGTTTGTCTGCAGATCGGTAAAAATTATGTTGTTTTGTTTTACCATGGCATCGTTGCCCCAAAAGCCGCCGCCAGCGGCCTCGTCTTCAATAGGGCTAAACATGGTTTTATTATCTGTAAAGCTCAGTGTACTTTTAAGCTTTTTAAACCGGGGCTGATTTTTTTTGTAGGATTCAAAAGCCGGCTGCAAAAAGCTCTCGTTGTCTTTATCGATGCTTTTTTGAAATACGGCAAACATGTTTACCGTTTTTTCATACTCAATAACCCCCGATGTGGTGAAATGAGCATTTTGGCCAAACGAAAAGTCAGCGGTTAATAGCAATATTGCAGTAAGGTAAATTATAACGTTTTTCATAATTCTATTTTTTTGTGCTAACGCCTCCCATTTTGTCAAAATCATAAGTTATCGAAACCAGTAAATACCTGCGGATGGTGCTGTAGGTATTTTGTGTAATAAAGTTAGCGCTCGAGCTGCGGGTAAAACCTGCGTTTTGGTTGAGCAGGTCATTGGCTGATACTGCAAGCTTTAGGTTATCCTGTTTAAGGAAAGTTTTGGCGATTGATGCATTAACCAGGGTCCGGTTGAAATCGGTATTAAACGTTTCGGTTTTACCGCGCCATTCGTAACTGCCATCGGTGCCAACCTGTAACTTAGCCGGAAGATAAAAAGTAAAACCCCAGCTGGCATCAAAACCACTGCCGTTATTATTAATTCCCGGCTGTAATGACGAGCCACCGAAAGTATAGTTAGGCCCGAAGTTGAGGTAGGTATCGTATTTCTTTTCAGCAGATTTTGAAAGATGTGCCTGCAAATTATAGGTGAGTGAATTGGTTAAATTGATGTCGTTGTTTGACAGATTGTAAGAATTATTGCCATTAATACCCAGATTAAAGCCCGCTCTAACATCGATCTTTGTTATGTTCTGATCAAATTCAATATTAAGGTTATAATTTGATTGCTTTTTACTGCTAAGGTTAATGTACTGGTTAGTAGTTTTACCTGTCGAATCGGTCACCAGGTTGCTTACAATTGGGTTTGAAGTGAAACTGTAATTACCATATATAAAAATGTATTGTCCGCTGATAACTTTGTAAGAGTTGTAATAAGCGCCTACCCTGTTAGTGAAGGATGGTGTCAGGTTTGGATTGCCAATGGTAATATTCAGCGGGTCGGTGTTAACGGCTATCGGTTGTATCTGCGTTAAAGTAGGCTGCACAGTGCTGCCATTATAATGTAAGCTTATGCCCTGCTGTTGTGCTATCCTATAGGAAAAATTTGCCTGCGGGAACCAGTCAACAAAATTCCTCTTGAACTGGATACCGCTTACTTCATCTGTTTGGTCAAAATTTACGTTGGCCACTTTGGCGCCGAAGTTGATGGTTACCTTTTTACCCGCATAATTAAAGATAGCGCCGGTTTGGTTTGATAGTTCATTTAATTTATAGTTGTTGCTCAGCGAATCTACTTTCAGGTTATAAACCCCCGGCGCCGAGGGGTTAAATGAATTCAGGTTGGATGTGCCGTTGTTTACCCCGATGCCATAATTAAAAATAACCGAAAATGCTGTCGACAATGGTTCGGTATAAGTAAGGTTTGTTTTAAATTCCGAGCTTTTTACATCCGCAGTTTTGTACTGATCGATATACTGGGTGCTATCCAGTTTGCCGATATTTACCGGGTTGTAATAATCTGTTTTTGATTTAAGATAGCCGTAGGAGTTAGTCTCGTTCTCGGACATGCTTGCCAGGAAAGAAAGCGTACGCCCTTTTTTCTTAAATTTTTTGGTGTAAAATGCACTGACGTTAAATATTTTGGTATTGTCGTGGTTGTCAATGCTTCGGGTGTTATCATTCAGCAAGGTATCAGCTCCAGCCATATTGGTTGATGAATAGTTACTTTTAGTATGGGTATCCTTAAGGGTTCCGTCAACCTTTAGTTTAAGGTCCGAAGTGGTATCGAGTTTTACCTGGTAAGTAAGGTCAGCCTTCTGGCGGAACATAAAATTATTGAAGGCCTGGTTTGAGTTGCTGTTGAAAATGCCTTTTGGTGTATTGTTTTGTGTTAAAGTATTGCTGGTGCCATCAACCTCCAGCGAACCAATTTTGTAATTGGCATTGATAGATTCTTTATCACCGTTCCATTTACTATCGTAATGAACGCCACCGTTTCGGGCAAGCGGCGTGCCTTGCCCGTTATACTGGCCGTTAAAGGAATCAAGGCCATCGCCGCTTCCGCCTGTAATGTATATCCCGCCGTCATCACCAAATGAGATATTGTCTGATGTGCCATATTTCTGGTTGTCCTGCCAGCCTAAGCCTATTTTCCCATTATTGCCCACAGTTGCATAGGCCGAAAACTTCTGTTTGGCCTTAAACATATTAAACAATAACTGCCCTTCGTAATAACCATCGGTACCATCACCAATATCCACCTTCCCGAAATAACCATTCTTTTTATCTTCTTTTAGCTTGATATTAATGGTCTTTGTTTTCTGGCCATCATCGATGCCAGTAAATGCTGCCTGGTCGCTTTTTTTATCATATAGCTGCACTTTGTCTACCATATCCGCCCTTATATTTTTAGTGACGAGGGTTGGGTCATCACCAAAAAATTCTTCGCC
Organism: Bacteroidota bacterium; assembly: GCA_013288235.1. GTDB lineage: Bacteria > Bacteroidota > Bacteroidia > Sphingobacteriales > Sphingobacteriaceae > Mucilaginibacter. Next base: position 26,268 of record JABDCF010000040.1, read on the forward strand.
ATCAACCAAAACTTTGGTTACCGTTTGACCCTGTGCCGTAATTTTTCCGTCTTTATCAACCTGTATGCCGGGCAGTTGTTTTAAAAGGTCTTCCACTTTAGCGTTCGGTTGTATTTTAAAGGCCCGGGCATCAAATTCAGTTGTATCGCCTTTTATTTTTATAGCTGCCCTGGCGCCCTTAATAATTACATCGGCAAGCAATTTTGCTTTAAGTATCATATTTAATGTACCAAAGTCATGTGTGCTATGGGCGGAATCCAGCGAGAATTGCTCCACATAATCGGCATAACCGGGATAGGTAACCAGCAGTATAAGTTTTCCCCTGCCTACATTATTTATCACAAATGAGCCATCAGCGGCCGCCCGGGTAAATTTACGCAGGATAGAGTCTTTTGCGTTTAACACACTTATGGATGTATTTACCAGCTTGGTTTTTGCCGAAGTATCAACAATTACCCCTTTTACGGAATAGCTTGTTTGCGCCAGCAGCGAAAAGGAAAGAAAACAGCAGCTAATGATAAGTAGGATTGTGAATTTCATACACCAGGTTTATGACCCCAATGTATAACTAAATTCTTAGTAATAAAACGGCGTTAACAAACATTAACAATAATTAACAATTAGTTCAAAGGTGAAAGGATAAAGGCGAAAGGTAAAAGGTAGTAAAAAGGGGGGTAGCAACTACTTAATTAGTAGTTTTTTGAACGCCAAACTATCGCCGTTGAAAACATCAAAGTCGACAGATCGACTTATGCCGCTTACTTTTGCGTTATCCGAGTGCTGCCAGAATTTCCATTTAATTGCGTTGCCCAAATCCAGATCAGGGCCGCGATAATTGGCTATCCACAGTGGATAATCATCGAAATAGCCGGATAAATTATCCTGGTAAAATTTTAAACCAGTGTAAATAATGGGCCGGGTTTTGGTTTTGGCCTCTATTTGTTTTAAAAAAGCTTTTAACCCTTCACGCATATTTTCCGGAGAAATACCGTCCAGTTCCTCAATGTCGACGGTTGCAGGTAGATTGCCCCTCACGGTTTTAACATTTTGAAGAAAGAAAACGGCCTGCCATTTGCCACTGAATTTGGGCCTGAAATAATGATACGCGCCACAAGCGATTCCTGCTTTTTGCGCTTCGCGCCAGTTACGCTGAAAAAATGGATCTGCCTGGATAATACCCTCGGTAGCTTTTATAAAAGCAAAGCTGACATGTACGCTGTCTTCCCGCATACTTTTCACCCGTTTCCAATCTATTGTGCCCTGGTAGGACGAAATATCGATACCATGAATTTTGTAATTTGTAGGGATATGAATATTAAAGCTTTTATAGGTGCGGTAATTTGGATTGGCGCCAATATCCCTGACAGAGCGCCAGGCAGATGTAACAGTTTTTACAACATGGCCATAATAAAACGGTGATAATAGCAGTGCTATTAAAAAAAGCCAAAGTATCCACCGTAAGGATAAAGTTTTTTTTACTTTCTTTTTACCCGGGGGCCTTTTTATTACACGTGATTTTTTGTTTACCGCAGGCACATTACAAAAGTATGAAAAGGGATGGTTGGTTTAACTGCCAAATATTAATTCCTGATTAATTTATCTGTTTTATTGGATATATTCTTTTGTATTTCATGAGTTACAATAACAGTAATCGGATAAAATATTTGGTTCTATAACAGATAGGGTGGGCATTCGAATGCTTTCATTGGTTATTTCGATTTCAAGCGTTCCACTTTTACAAACGGAACAGGTGGAACACTATGAAACATGCTGATAATCAGTAGGTTTACTTTTAACAAATAATCAAATATGACTAAGTGCCTGATAACCAGATGTGATATTTTTGCACTTTTTGGCGATTAGCTTGTAATTTACTGGATATCAGCCGTTTCGTAAATTAGGATTGTTGTCACGTCCTGAAAAAAGTTTACACAGGCTTTTTGGTCGTCAGTTGGTCTTATCCGTCTATAGGTTTCTTCTTGCTTCTCGCCCTTTACCTTTAAGCTTTCACCTTCTTTACATCACCCTGCAAAACAACCCTTTCAAATACTCGCCCTCTGGAAATGATGCCCTCACGGGATGATCTTCCGGCTGGCAAAATTGGTGGATAAATTGCACCTGTTTGCCTGCATCCAGAGCCGCCCAGGCCAGTACTTGTTTAAATGTTTCCATATTCATAGCGCCGGAACAGGAGAAAGTTGCCAATAGACCGCCCTTATTTAGCAATAGCATACCCTGTCGGTTTAAATCTTTGTAAGCCCGGGAAGCTTTATCAAGCGCAGAACGGGATGGCGCATATTTTGGCGGATCCAGGATGATCATATCAAACATTTCTCCCTCTTCCCTGAATTTTCTGAGCTGTTTGTTTACATCGGATACAATGGTGGAAACCTTTTGCTCATCGTACTTATTAAGGGTGACATTTTCTTTCAGGGTATCTACAGCAAGCACCGAACTATCTACGGAGGTAACCGACGTTGCTCCATTTTGCAAGGCATTTAATGTAAATCCGCCGCTATAACAAAAGCAGTCCAATACCTTTTTGCCTTTGGCGTAGGATGCTGTTATTTTGCGGTTGTCCCGCTGGTCACAATAAAAGCCTGATTTTTGCCCTTCGGCGATGTTAATGTTATAGATGATACCGTTTTCAATAACCTCAACCCGTTCGGGCGGATGATTGCCGGCCAACACGATATTTTGTGTTTCCAAGCCCTCATGCCCTCTTGACGATGCATCGCTTTTATCAAAAATGCTTGCTGGTTTTAGCAAAAGCTGTAATTCATCGATAATAACCGGCATCATTTTTTCGATGCCCGTAGTTAGTACCTGTACGGCCAGGTGACCCGCATATTTGTCTACGATCAATCCCGGCAGATAATCCGACTCGCTGAATATTAAACGGCAGGTATTGGTAAAGCCATCGATAAGCAAATTACTGCGACTGGCCACTGCCACTGCTACTTTAACTCTAAACCATTCCTCATCAACGGCAACACGCTCGTCCCATTCCAGCAAACGCAAGGCCACCCGCGATTGATCATTATAAAAACCATAGGCCATAAATGTGCCTTTAGCATCAACAAGCCGTACAATTTCGCCGTTTGCAGGTTTGCCATTTACACTTTCTATGGCTCCCGAAAACACCCAGGGATGGCGGTGCAGCACAGCTTTCTCTTTGCCTTTTTTTAATATAACATCAATCATGGGGCAAAGGTAATAATACCGTTCAACATCATGCATGGGCAGATGCAATGCATTGCGTCCATACGAAACATCTTAAAATGGAAACAACTTCAACTGGTCAGTAGGTTTTTCCTCTTTTGGTCTCGTTACAACCTCGCCAAAGTTAGACAGGGAAATACCCAGCAGCCGTATCTTTTTATCTTCGGGATTGGTTGCCGCTAATAACCGTTTTGCGGTAGCACATACAGTTTCCAGATCGTTAAAACCAGCCGGAAACGATTGGTTCCTGGTAATCTGTTTAAAATCGCTGTACTTTATTTTCAGGGTAACGGTACGGCCTTTTAGCTGGTAGGTTTGCAGGCGCGTACAAACTGTATTTGCAATCTTGTCAAGTTCGGCCTCCATTTCCTCAATGGTGGTAAGGTCATATGGAAAAGTATCTTCGGCAGCCAGTGATTTTGTTTCCCGGTCGGGCTGCACCTCGCGGTTGTCAATCCCCCGTACTATCTGGTAATAAAATCGCCCAACTTTGCCAAAATGTTTTGTCAGCTCTTCTTCGGCAAGCTTTTTAAGATCTTCGCCTGTGTGCAGGCCCATATTCTTCATCTTTTGGGCGGTAACCTTGCCCACGCCGAAAAACTTTTCGACAGGCAGTTTTTCCATAAAAGCTTCGATAGCCGAGGGGCCTATGAAGGTGAGGCCATCGGGTTTGTTAATATCAGATGCTGTTTTGGCAACAAATTTATTGATGGATATTCCCGCAGATGCCGTTAACTGCAATTCATCTTTTATGGCTTGCTTTATCTGCTTTGCTATTTCAATAGCCGAGCCAATGTTTAACTTGTCGGTAGTAACATCAAGGTAGGCTTCATCCAATGAAAGCGGCTCAATAAGATAGGTATAACGGCTGAATATCTCCCGTATCTTTTGCGACGCTTCCTTATAAGCCGGGAACCGCGGGCGCACAAACGTTGCATGAGGACAAAGCTGCAAAGCTTGCTTCGAAGGCATTGCCGACCTGATCCCAAACTTACGGGCCTCATAGCTGGCCGTAGCCACCACGCCGCCACGTCCTTCCGGCGAGCCGCCTACAACCAGGGGTATGCCACGGTATTCAGGGTTGTCACGCTGCTCAACAGAGGCATAAAACGCATCCATATCAATATGGATGATCTTACGGTAGGTTTGAACGGGTGATTTTTCCATTTGTAATTTTAGGAGTTATGAAGTTTTGTACCGTTAACAAATATAATGGCAATACTTATATTTATTACTCGGTCCGGATAGCTCATGGATACCTGGTATAATATTCACGATATTTGAATAACTTTGTATAAGCAGATTTAAAACTTGTAAAGATGGAACTGATAATTGATTTTGATAATATTAAGGATCCAGGTAAAAAAGAGTGGTTACTGAATACATTAAAACTTATGGGTATCGGCTACTATGCAACAGAGAAGCCTCAAACGTTGGCTCAGTATGATGAAGACCTTGACGCCGGTAATGCTGAAATTGAACAGGGCGATTTTAAAACTGCGGAAAATTTAAAGATTGAAGCCCGAAAATGGTGACAGTCTGGAGCAAAAGGGCAGAGACTGAATTGCGGAAAGCCTATTTATATATACAACTTGATTCTTTTCAAAATGCGGAAATTGTAAGGGATGATATTATTGATCTTACCATTGACCTTTGCAAAAATCCACAAAAACATCCCTTAGATAAATTTAAAAAGGACAACGACGGAACTTGGCGGGCTTTTGAAAAACATCACTATCGTATTTCTTATAGAATTATGTCAAATCAAATTCGTATCGTACGTTTGCGCCATACCAGCAGATCTCCGTTGAACTTTTGACACCCGCTCCCGCAGGTTTTCAATTGCCAACTACTGTGCTACATCATAACTCACAACAATTACCGGCAACAAAGTGGTTTCATTTAGGGGCACCTGGTCGTTGGTAACTATCGGTTTGCGGCTGCGGTAATTATCATAAACAGCCTTCTGAAGGTCGGGGTTGTCACCTGCCAATGGGTTAAAAACAAAATTGAAAGGGATTATAAAGTCATGCGCCTTTTCACGGTCGGGAATTATCCATTTGTGGTTCGATTTTTTTAAAGCATCGATTATAGGAACTGTTAAAACATAGTCATCGGCATAATAAACTACAATTTTTGTGATAATCCCCCGTTCATTGGCTGTAAATTTAAAAACGGCGGTGCCTACAGCTTTCTTTTGAATAATATCCTCCGAAACGTTTAAGCTATCCTTAAAAAACTGGGTCATCGCTTCTTTACCGCCCTGGAACGGGAACGATAATTGCCCCTGCGCCATGCAGCGAACAGATAATAATATGGCAGTTATTAATATTATGCTCTTTTTCATTTGGTTAACTTTTGTAAACAATTGATTCTTTAAACTTAATCAACCCAATCCAACCCAATCAACTAAAAACTATTCTTTCGGTTCCCTTTTGCTGCCGGTATACAATTCATATTCCAACAGGCGGCAATCAAGCTTACCATTATAAAATTCAATACGCCTTGCAGCGGCTAAACCTATTTTTTTTGCCAGATCGGGGTTGCCGGTAAAAACATAACCCCGGTAACCCAGGCAATCTTTCTTCAAAAAATCGCCTATTCGCTTATACGTTATCTCTAGTTTGGTGTGTACACCCAGGCGCTCACCATATTCGGGGTTAAACATTACCACTCCCGGCTCTTCGGGTACAGGCGTATCTGCAAAGTCACAAACGCTAAATTCTATTAAATGTTCTACACCGGCTGTTTTTGCATTTTTTTGGGCAATGTCAACCGCGTCTTCGGATATATCGGTAGCGATGATCCTAAACCCTGTTTCTTTCTTTGCCTTATCCTTTAACTTTCTCCGTTCGGTAAAAAATACAGTTTCATCATAGCCCATAATGTGCATAAAACCGTAGTTCATCCTGAAAAGGCCAGGGCATTTATCGGTAGCCAGCAGTGCTGCCTCAATGGCCAGCGTGCCCGAGCCGCACATGGGGTTAATAAAAGTGCTCTTTCTATCCCACCGTGTAGCCATAATAGTTGAAGCGGCCAGCGCCTCAAGCATCGGCGCTTTACCCGGAATTTTGCGATAGCTATGTTTGGCAAGCGTCTCGCCTGATGTATCTAAAAATATGTCGGCTTCGTTGTCCTGCCAGTATAAATGGACAAGCGTTTTATTTACTTCGGCGCCGGAGTTTGGCCTTAATCCTTTAACAGATTTTATTCTGTCGGCTATGGCGTCCTTAACCTTTACGTTAGCATAAAGCGGGGTAAGTATATGCTCATTGTTAACGTTTGACGAAACCGAGAAATAGCCGGTAAAGTCAATAAGCTTTTCCCATTCAATTTTAACCAGCTCATCGTAAAGCTCTTGCGGATCGACAGCATTAAAACTTTTTATTAAATACAAAACCTGGCTTGCGCAACGCAAATTAAGGTTTAACGCGATAGTATCTGTAACGGTGCCCAAAAGCTCGACCCCGGTTTGAAAAACACGAACGGGTTTATAGCCTAACGCTTCAACTTCCTGCTGAAGGTATGATGACAACCTTTTATTACAGGTAA
>JABDCF010000041.1 GCA_013288235.1 Bacteroidota bacterium
TGAGCCCACAAACAGACCAGACAATAACTGCTGAACAACTAAAATACTGTAGTTTTGATGTGATCAGTTGTATCGAGAGTAAAGTTTTTGGCATTTGGCCATCGAACAATAATTTTTATATAAAACACGATTATGATGCCGGCACTAAAACCCCCATGCAGATTTTTCTTAACGGGCTGGCAGTTGGCTATGGAGATCTTACAACTATACGATCGGAGGATATAGGGCTTATTGAAGTGTATTTGAAAGATGGCGTCAGCGGGATCAACGACCGCTATCGTGCTGATGGTATCATATCCATCACCACAAAAAATGGTAAATTTTCTCCGGATGATCCAAAAGATAATCTCCCGCCGCTAACTACAGAGGGCAGTTCGATAACTTTGATGCCTAAAGGTTATTACAGGGCAAGGGTATTTTATTCGCCTAAGTACGACAGCCAGCAAAGTGCAGAACATGGCGCTGACCTTCGCAGCACTATTTACTGGAACCCCAATATAATAACCGATAAAAACGGAAACGCCGATTTTCAATTTTACAACTCCGACGGCAGAGGTTCATACCGTGCAGTTATCGAAGGTATTGATAACGATGGTAATATCGGCCGGTACGTTTTGAGGTATAATGTGAGGTAGGGGAGTCCGAAAGTCCGAAAGTCAGTAAAGTCCGAAAGTTTGAAAAATTGGTCGGCGAGGATAACAATACTCCTTGTCTTCTTCAATCATGTTTCTTTTTGGTGTAAGAAGCGCTGTTGCCTGTGATGCTGAGTCCCGTTTACTACCCTAATCTAACCTTATTAACCAATCACTTAACCAATCCCATCAACCACTCAAAAAAATATTTGTTAATGGACAATACCGGGTTTAATTAAACTTATTTATCTTTCCATCGTCGTAGTTATATAAATTATTATATACTTATTAAACAAACCTTGCCATGAAAAAAATATTTTATATGGTGTTGCCGGTGGCGCTCTTGTCAGGCTGCTCGCCCGTTATATATACAAGTACTGCCCCGCAACCGGTTTACCAACAGCCTCAGCCTGTTTACGCCGAACAGCCACAAACCAACCAGGTGTTTTACGATGAGCTTAGCCCGTATGGGCAGTGGATAGATTACCCTGATTATGGTTATGTATGGCAACCAAATGTCGACGCTGATTTTAGGCCATACGTTACCAATGGTTATTGGGTATATAGCGATGAAGGCTGGGCCTGGGTATCAAATTATAGTTGGGGATGGGCCCCATTTCATTACGGTAACTGGTTTTTTGATGATAATTACGGATGGCTTTGGGAGCCTGGCCAGCAATGGGCGCCCGCGTGGGTTACCTGGGGGCAATCGGGTGATTATTATGGATGGGCGCCGGTGCCACCGCATACTGATATGAATAACGGATGGAGACCGCAAAGCCGCGACTGGAACTTTGTGCAAGCCCGAAATATAAATACAACTAACGTTAATAATTATGTGGTACGTAACAACGTTACCGTTATTAATAATACAACCATTATAAATAATGTAACCAACAATAATATCACTAATAACAATATCAAAAATACCGTGATATATAATCGTGGGCCAAGGGTCACCGAAGTGGAAAATATCACCAATACTAAAATTCAGCCGGTTAAGATAAGTGCATCTGCAAAGCCCGGTCAGTCGTTAGCCAATAACCAGTTGAACGTTTACCGCCCTGTAATAAACCAGGGTGCTCAACAGGGTAATAATAAACCTGCCCCTCAAAAAATTATGCCTTACAGGCAGGGAAGTAACCCTAACCCTAATGGTCAAAACCAGCGGCAGGGTAATGGTCGCGAGAATAACCAAACACCGAACCAGAACCCAAATGGCAATCAGAATCCGAATGGTCAGATTCAAGGGCAGGGAAATGGCCGGAACATTAATCAAACCCCTAATCCGGGTGGGCAGAACCCAAACCCCGGCAATAAACCGGGGATGGGCCAAAACCCTAATAAGCCGCTAATGAACAGGCCCGAAACAGTAATTCCCGGTCAGCAGCCCGGTCAAAAACCAAATAATGCACAGGGTAATAATCCAAGCCAAAATCAGCAACAAAACAGGCAAAACCCTAACCCGCCAAATAATGCCCAGGGCAATAACCAGCCGAAACCGCAAAAGCCTGCGCCCGTTAATAGTCCGGCAGGGGTTCCGAACGGTAACCAACCTGTTAAACCAAAGAACCCCAAAAAGGATACGCTGCACCGGCCAAAGAAAATAATGACACCACCGCCGGTTAAACAACAAAATTAATAACAGACTTTTATATAAAAAGGGCGTTCATGATCTGTACATGAACGCCCTTTTCGATTATAATACCCCTTTACTACGCCCTGTAATTATCGGCACGCCAGTTTTTTATGGACTTTTTTATTTCATCGGGCGACAGGTTTTCCCGTACTGCCCTGTCTGCCAATACCAAAAATTCTTCATCGGGCGCAAAACGTAAAGCGATAACCTGGCGCATGGTAATCCGGCTGTCCATCGCTTTATTTGTAAGGATATAATATCTCAGATTTTCTTCGGCGCGTATAGCCCTGTCTTGTGCCCTGATCGGGAACTGACGGGTGTACACAAATAATAACATGCCGCAAATAAACATAACGGCTATTAAAACTGAACCCAGAACTTCATCATGTGCTGTCCACTGGATGTAAACATTTACCAGGGAACCTATAGTGCCGGCAATAAGCAAAAAGCCCAGCACCATGTGAAACCCCTTTACAACGCGCGAATGATTAGTATAATTTTGTTCGTTCATGATGTGCGATTTTTTAGCGCAATATACTATAATTTGGATTATTGGCGGAGTTGCGAAAGATTATTAATACCGGGGATGGAGAACAAATAATTAAAATTTACGTTAATTATTTTAATCAAAAATTAACTAAATATGAACAATACAGCAATTTCAATCGAAAAAACTTTGGCCATCGGAGGCGATCTTACTGTAAACCGGTTAGGTTACGGAGCTATGCGCATAACAGGTAAAGGAATATGGGGGCCCCCGAAAGATGAAGGCGGGGCCATTGGCGTTTTAAAGCGTGCCGTTGAATTGGGCGTTAATTTTATTGATACGGCCGACAGCTATGGGCCGCATATTTCGGAAGAATTAATTGCCGAAGCCTTATACCCCTATCCCGAAGGATTAGTAATTGGTACTAAAGGCGGGTTGATGCGCACGGGGCCTGATGAATGGCCGGTAAATGCCCATCCGGATCATTTAAGGAAGGCCCTGGAAGGAAGCTTGAAACGGTTAAAGCTCGACCAGATAGACTTGTACCAACTGCACAGGATAGACCCTATAGTGCCTGCCGAAAAAAGTTTTGAGTTTTTACAACAGGCGCAGGAGGAAGGACTGATCAAACATATTGGCCTTTCAGAGGTGGATATTGACATTATAAAAAAAGCACAGGACTTTTTTGAGGTAGTATCGGTGCAAAATATGTACAGCGTTGATAACCGTAAATGGGAGCATGTGCTTCAATATTGCAAGGCCCACAATATTGTGTTTATACCATGGTTCCCGCTTGCAGGTGGTAATGTTACCAGCCAGCAGAAACTGAAGAAGATAGCCGAAAAACATAACGCTACTGTACACCAGGTAGCCTTAAACTGGCTGCTTAACCATTCTGATAATATTTTACTGATCCCCGGCACATCAAGTATTGCTCACCTGGAAGAAAATATGGAGGCAATTTCTATTGAACTGACCGACGATGATAGGCGTGAACTGAATAGTATTTCCCCGCAGTAAAATAAACTTAGTATAGGCTAAATACGCGACAAAAATAGAGATGCTTTATTGTCAGTTGGAAATAAAAATTATTTAATAATTAAACCAATTTCAGTTTCTGCAATCAAAGCAATGTGGTTCCCCTATTAAATCGTACAAATTATGAAAAAAATTAAATTATCTATCGTAGCGATGCTACTGCTTGGAGCAGTGGCATGTAAAAAAACTGATAATTCGGGTGGGTCTGTCACCGGCAACGTTTCAAATGCTGAGGCGGCCGATATGGTTGCAGGCTCATTATCCATGAATTCAAACGGTGTTGCTAACGTTTCGGCAGATGCCACCTTAGACGCGACAGCTTATGTAAATACACACGTAGCTTGCGGGACATCAAAATCTGATAGTATTTCGCGCCAAAGCTCGGGCGGTTCAGCCTATTCATATTCCTATAATTTGAAATATAATTATGTGGTGAATTGCGTAAATAACGTGCCCGATAACCTGAGTAGCAGTTTAGTTTATAGCGGTAGTTTTAGCGGGCCTAACCTCTCGTCAACAAACTCCGGTAGTTCGATATTCACTGTCGGCGGCTTAGCGCCCACTGCGACCGATTTTGTTATAAATGGTGAATTCAAACGCAGCGGCTCGTTTCAATCAAAAATTGATACCACTAACCATGGTAACAGTAGTATTGACATTGTGATTAATGCGCTTACAATTACCCGTCCCGGCCGCAATATTGCCAGCGGCAACGCCACTGTGTCAATTACCGGGGATGTGCCTAAAAAAGGAAGTTTTAGCTATACCGGTACATTGGTATTTAACGGAAACGGCACAGCTACGTTAACCCTCAATGGAACTGTATATACTATAAACCTGATGACTGGCGCCCGGGTTAAAGTTTAATTTAGTGATTAGAGAGTGGAGATTTAACTAATCTCCACTCTCTAATCAACTAATCTCTATACCCCGGCCACCTTAAACGGCTTTATATCATAGCTTTCCCATATTTTCTGAGTGATATAGGGTTCTGTTTGTTCCCATTTTTCCAACTGCTCTTCGGTTTCAAACTGCATTACCATAATTGAACCTATCATTTTCCCTTCATCGTTCAATATTGCGCCTCCAAAAATAAAGTTATCATTCTTCTTTAATTCCCTTGCGCCGTCAAAATGATGCGGGCGTACTTCCATGCGGCGTTCAAGAGCGCCGGCATCAGTATAATCGTATGCTGTTATTAAATATTGGTTCATGGCCTTATATATTTAAAGGTAAAATTATAACTAAGCCAGCACATCAAGGCGGCAACTATAGAACAAATACACATTTTGTTAACGTGAACTACAAATAAATTTGACTATTTGCCTCAAAAAGTTGTTATTTTATAAACTATAAGGCTTTTATGCAACCAGGTTGAAAATAAAGAATAAAATAAATGTATGTTTTACATTTTTTATTAATATTTGTTGCTGCAACCAATTACAAAATACTAATGAAGAATTCGTTACATAAAGAATTTAACAAGTTATTTAATAAAGAAGCTGAAAACGCGTATTTCTCGCCGGGCCGTGTAAACCTTATCGGTGAGCATATCGATTATAATGGCGGGCTTGTTATGCCCTGCGCTATAACGTTTGGCACTTACCTGTTAGTGTCGCCTAATGAGGATGGGATGTTCAGGTTCAGGAGTCTGAACTTTGAAGATAAGCTGGATATCCCCCTGCAAGCCGGGTACACCAAAACTGGCGAAAGCTGGTTTAATTATCCGCTGGGCGTTATTGAATATTTTTTGAAAGAAGGCCACCCTTTGCGGGGATTAGATATGCTTTTTTATGGCGACATCCCTATAAGCTCAGGGCTGTCATCATCTGCTTCTATCGAGGTAGTGACCGCGTTTGCATTAAACGAATTGATGGATAGCAATTATACCAAGCTTGAGCTGGTTAAGCTGGCCAAATCTGTTGAAAATAATTTTATAGGCGTTAACTGCGGTATAATGGATCAGTTTGCTGTAGCTTTTGGGGAAAAGGATAAAGCGTTGATGTTAAATTGTGATACACTCGATTACCAGGCCGTTGATAGTAACCTGGGCGATCATGTTTTAGCCATTATAAATACCAATAAGCCCCGTAAGCTGGCAGAATCAAAATATAATGAACGGGTGCAGGAATGCCATGCGGCCTTAACAGCCTTAAAACAGCAGATTGATATTAATAACTTATGTGATATTGATACAGCTACTTTTAATAAATACAGTCATTTAATCACCGACGCGATAATACTTAAACGCGCCCGGCATGTGGTAGAAGAAAACGACCGTGTTAAATTGGCAGCTATTGCGTTGAGCAATAACAATCTGTCTGAATTCGGCCGCCTGATGTACGCTTCTCACGATTCGCTGCGTGATTTGTACGAAGTTAGTGGCAAAGAACTTGATGCTATTGTTGAGTACAGTAAAACTGACACAAATGTAGCAGGGGCAAGAATGACCGGTGCCGGATTTGGCGGCTGTGCTATAGCTTTGGTAAAACAAAGCGCTTTCGACAGCTACAGTAAAAATGTTATCGAATATTATAAGGATAAAATTGGCTACATACCATCCGTTTATAGCTCATTAATAGGCGATGGGGTAGGAGAGCTGAAAAGCGTGGTGATTGAAGACTAAATAAATGCGGAATTCGGAATGACGAATGCGGAATTTTTTTCTTTTAAATTTTTAAACTCAACCAATCTCTAATCACTAACCATGCGCAAACTAAAACTCGATGAATTGAACCGTGCAACCGTTGCCGAATTTAAAGCCGGAGAAAAACTTCCCGTCGTGGTTGTGCTGGATAATGTGCGCAGTATGCATAATATAGGGTCGATTTTTCGTACCGCTGATGGTTTTGCTGTTGAAAAGATATGCTTATGCGGAATTACAGCGCAGCCGCCACATCGCGAAATAGAAAAAACTGCCCTCGGCGCCACGCAATCCATCGCATGGCAATATTTTGCATATCCGGTACAAGCCATTGAACAATTACGATTAGAAGGCTACCAGATAATTGCCGTTGAACAAGCCGAAAACAGCACTATGTTACAGGATTTTAACATTATCAAAGGCCAAAAATATGCCCTGGTATTTGGCAACGAGGTAAACGGCGTAAGCGAAGAAGTAATGGGAAAAATAGATGCTTGTATAGAAATACCACAATTCGGCACCAAGCATTCTTTTAATATCGTGGTATCTGCGGGTATTGTTTTGTGGGATCTGTTTTCGAAAATGGCCTTTTGATTTTAGAATTACGATTTTAGGTTTACGATTTTTTTGAAGGTTGCAAAATCGTAAATCTGAAATCGTAATTCGTAAATTCTATCAAATGAACTACAAATGTATCACTTCTCCATAAGCATCAGCAGCAGCTTCCATCACAGCTTCGCTCATGGTTGGGTGCGGATGTATCGATTTAATAATTTCGTGGCCGGTTGCTTCCAGTTTACGGGCGGTAACTATTTCTGCCAGCATTTCGGTAACGTTATGACCAAGCATGTGGGCGCCTAAAAATTCGCCGTATTTTGCATCAAATATCACTTTTACAAAACCTTCTTTTGCCCCGGCTGCGCTTGCTTTGCCCGATGCAGAGAATGGAAATTTACCAACTTTTATCTCGTAACCTGCTTCCTTAGCCGCTTTTTCTGTATAGCCAACAGAAGCAACTTCGGGCGAGCAATAGGTACATGCAGGTATATTGTTATAATTTATGGGCTCAGGGTTTAATCCGGCAATTTTCTCAACACAGGTAATGCCTTCGGCTGATGCTACGTGGGCAAGCGCCTGGCCTTTAACAATATCGCCTATGGCATAAACGCCTTCAACGTTGGTGCGGTAAAAATCATCAACCACAACCTTGCCGCGGTCGGTTTTAACACCATTTTCCTCAAGTCCAATACCTTCCAAATTAGTGGAGATGCCTACAGCTGATAATACGATCTCAGCTTCCAGTGTTTCAGTGCCGGTAGCTGTTTTTACCTGTACTTTGCAAAGGTCGCCGCTGCTATCAACCGATTCAACATTGGAGCCGGTCATGATAGTAATTCCCTGTTTCTTAAGGATACGTGAAAGCTGTTTGGAAACTTCTTCATCCTCTAATGGCACGATATTGTCCAAAAATTCAACCACGGTAACCTTAGTCCCCATGGCGTTATAAAAATAGGCGAACTCAATACCTATAGCGCCCGATCCAACAACGATCATCGATGCGGGTTTTGCAGGCAGTACCATTGCCTGGCGGTAACCTATTACCTTTTTATTATCCTGTTTAAGATTAGGTAACTCGCGCGAACGACCGCCGGTTGCTAAAATAATATGTTTTGCGGTTAGCTCCTGTTTGTCACCATTTTGAGCAGTTACTTCAACAACGCCCTTGCTTTTAAGCTTTCCGGTGCCCATCACTACGTCAATCTTGTTTTTTCTCATCAAAAACTGAACGCCCTTGCTCATGCCATCGGCTACTGTACGGCTTCTTTTTATCATCGCTTCAAAGTCAACCTCGCTGCCGCTCACCTTTATGCCATAATCAGCTGCGTGGTTAATATATTCAAATACCTCGGCGCTTTTTAATAAGGCTTTGGTGGGGATACAGCCCCAGTTAAGGCAAATGCCGCCCAGCGATTCTTTTTCAACTATCGCAGTTTTTAAACCCAACTGTGATGCACGGATAGCAGCCACATAACCGCCCGGCCCTGAACCTATAACAATTAAATCGTAATTCATATTTTCTGATGGTATTGTTTTAATATTTTATGTTTCGCTGTTTTACCGCGATTGTAATGATAGCTAAGCGTTCAATTTGCCCCAAAGCTAAGTAAAAGCAGCCAAATGCTAAAATGCGCGTTTAAACAGTTAGCGTGTTCGAATTTCTAAATCCATATATATTGTAGTTAATTTTTAATAAATGTAAAGTTTACAAATATTGCATAATAAGTACCACTGCGCCATTGCTATTTGTAAAATATGTGAAAACTGTTAATAAATTGATAACAAACGTTAATATTTTGTTAACATTAAAAAATACTTTCCTCTATATCTTTGTCGCAAAATTATTGCGCAATTGAACATTTAACTAAAAAAGTAACGTATGACCAAGTATTTACTCTTATTATTATTTATCGGGGCCACATTTTTCGCCAGCAAAAATGCATCAGCACAGGGTGTTACAACAGCCAGTGTTAATGGTACCGTAACCGACAGCAAAGGCACTATTCCCGGTGCAACTGTCACCATCACGCACCTGCCTACCGGTACGGTATACTCAACTGTAACGCGTGCCGACGGCCGGTATAACTTACCCAACTTAAGGGTAGGTGGCCCGTACACGTTTAAAGTAACCTTTATTGGTTATAAAGATTTTGTACAGGAAAACATTATCCTGTCAATTGGCCAGGACCAGAGAACAGACGTTAAGCTGGAAGACAATGCGACTGCCCTGAAAGAAGTTGTTATTAATGGATCACAGGGAAGAGTGATCAATTCAAATCGTACCGGGGCCAGCGAAACAGTTACCCGCGCCCAAATTGACGCATTGCCAACTTTAAATCGCTCGTTAAGCGATTTTACAAAGCTGACCCCATCGGCCACTGATGGTTTAAGTTTTGGCGGCAGAAGCAACCTTTTCAATAACCTTACGGTTGACGGCGCTTTATTTAACAATTCATTTGGTTTAGCAACCACATTGGGTGGCCAAACCAACTCGCAGCCAATTTCCTTAGATGCCATCGACCAGATACAGGTTGATATAGCCCCTTATGACGTTCGCCAGGGCAATTTCACCGGTGCAGGTATTAACACTGTAGTAAAATCGGGTACCAACACATTTAAAGGTACCATCTATGATTATAAACGCAGTACATGGCTTACGGGCTACACTGCCGGTACAACCACAGTTCCAATAACGCCGTTTGACTACAGGCAAACTGGATTTAGCCTGGGCGGACCAATCATTAAAAACAAATTATTTTTCTTCGTATCTGGCGAAGAAGAGCGCATAAGCCAGCCTGCTACCAATTATGTTGCTTCGGCGCCGGGTGTTAGCGGCGCAAACGTTTCGCAGGCGGATGCTGCAACACTTAATTCAATTGCATCATACCTCGAGTCGAAATATAATTATAACCCAGGCCCTTACCAGGGATATAATTTTGATACCTACAGCAATAAAGCAACAGTTAAAATTGATTGGAACATTGACAAAAACAATACTTTAAGCGCCAAATATTTTTACTTAAAATCCTACGGCGATCACCCCATAAGCAACTCTACCATTGTTAACAATGGCGTTGGCTTTGGTACAACAAGGGATGCAGGACCTGTATCGCTTCCCTTCGAGGGATCCGGCTACCGTATCAATAATAACTTTAATATTGGTATAATTGAGTTGGATACCCGTGTTAGCAGCAACATGTCAAACAGGCTAACAGCAGGTTATTCCGCTTTACGCGACTTCCGTACATTTTCAGGCGGCGGCAATTTACCAGGAGTTGATATCGGTAACGGAACAACCAGCGCAACCGGCGCTATTATTACACCGGCAACCGGTACTTTGACCTCTTTTGGGTCGGAGTTGTTTACCGCTAATAATATCTTATATACCAATATCGCCCAGTTTTCTGACGATTTTAGCATATACGCGGGCAAGCATGAAATAACCTTTGGTACAAATGACCAGATCCAAAGCTATAAAAATGGTTTTGCTCCTGAATATAATGGCTTATACACTTATAATTCAGCTTCCGACTTTCTAAATGGTTTGCCAGCTGCTGCTTACAGTACCCGCAATTCTGCGTTGCCAAGCGGGGCTTTTCCTTTCGCACAGATCAAAGCTTCAATTTATAGCCTTTATGCACAGGATAAATACAACGTGACAAACGACTTTAAATTAACCTACGGTTTGCGTGCAGATTATGACGCATTTCCAACCTCCTTACCAGGAAACCCCAATGCTGCAGCATTAACTTTCCAGCAGGGCATTATGGTCAATCCATCAAAATTGCCTCAAAATACTGTGCAGTTATCACCACGCGTTGGTTTTAACTGGGATGTATATGGTGATAAGCAAACCCAGGTACGCGGTGGCTCGGGATTATTTGCAGGTACTGTGCCTTTTGTTTGGATATCAAACCAGGCCTCGAATAATGGCGTACTGTTTGGCTCGTATACAGTTGTTAACGGAGCTCCAGGCAACACGCCGGCCCAAAATAACCAATTGACATTTAATCCTAATGTTAATGCTAACCGCCCCGCAGCCGGAACGGTTGCAGCAAATACCTCGTACGAATTAGATATTACTAATCCGCATCTTAAGTACCCTAAGATATGGAGAACAAACCTGGCACTTGATCAGCGGTTACCAGGTGGTGTAATAGCTACTATCGAAGGATCATATACTAAAGATATAAATGCAATTTATACTGAGAATTTAGTGCTTTCTGACGGGTACAACGTATTGCCTGGCCCTGAAGGACAGATTCGTTACGATTCAAAAAATACAACGCCTGCTGCTTCGGCTGCCACAGCGCAAAACCCGGCAATTACAGGCTTGTATTATTTAACAAATACTAACCAGGGTTATTCGTACTTCGTAACCGGTCAGCTGCAAAAAAGCTTTACCAACGGTTTGTACTTTAACGCTGCATACACGCACAGCGGGTCAATGGACGTAAACGATGGTGGTTCAACCGCAAGCACTATCTGGAGTTCACGCCAGGTTGCCGGCAACCCTAATGCCGATAACTTATCAAACAGTTCATACGTACAGCCTAACCGTATCATAGCGTCTGCCGCCTATAAAAAAGAGTATTGGCAGAATACTTCATCTACTATTGGTTTAGTATACGAAGTAGCAAATAACGGTGCAATTTCATACATCACCAGCGGCGACCCCAACAACGATGGCGCTTCTAACGATTTGTCGTATATTCCAAAAAATCAGGGTGATATAGAACTTGTAAAAGATTTTTCCGGAGACACCCGTACCCCTGCACAGGAATGGGCCCAACTAAATAATTTCATTAATCAGGACTCATATCTTAACAGCCGCAGGGGCAAATATGCCCAGCGCAATGGCGAAATATTACCTTATTTCCACAGGCTCGACCTTCATTTAGCCCAGGATTTCTTTGTTAAATCTGGCAATGTTAAAAACACAATCGAGGTTTCGGTTGATATCATAAATTTTGGTAACCTATTAGATAAGAACTGGGGTATATACCAGGATTCGTACAATGGCTTTGCCAGCGGAAGCACTACATTGCTTAGTTATAAGGGTATTGACCCTGCAACAGGGCATGCGGAGTATTCTTTCCCTTATCTTGATAGAACTAACTTAATCCCTGTAACCAAATCATTTACGAATGATCCCAGCCAGGAATCACGCTACCAGGCACAAGTTGGTATCAGGTATATTTTCAATTAACCCATTCCTTTTTCATAAAAAAACCCGGCCACAAGCCGGGTTTTTTATTGCCTTAAATATTTGATCTTAGTTATAGATAAACTCCCCAAATTCAGATGTAACAGTGACCTGCTTTTTCTCCGCCGCTTCAACATGCCCTATTATTTGCGCATCTACACCAAAACTTTTGGACACATTTATCAAATCAGCTGCAATTTCTTGCGGAATGTACAATTCCATACGGTGCCCCATATTAAATACTTTGTACATCTCCTGCCAGCTTGTTTTTGATTCTTCCTGTATCAATTTAAATAATGGAGGAACGGGAAAAAGGTTGTTTTTTATAATATGAAGATTATCGATAAAATGCAGCACTTTGGTTTGTGCACCGCCGCTGCAATGTACCATGCCGTGCACCTGGCTTCGGTAATTATCTAATATAGCCTTAATTATGGGCGCATAGGTGCGGGTAGGGGATAACACCAGTTTCCCGGCGGTAATAAATTGGTCATCGCCTATCGCTACCAAATCTGTTAAATTTTTGCTGCCCGAAAATATCAATTCGTAAGGTATAGCAGCGTCATAGCTCTCCGGGTATTTCTTAGCAATAGTTTTGTTAAAAACATCATGACGGGCGGAGGTAAGGCCATTGGAGCCCATGCCGCCATTATATTCAAATTCATAATTTGCCTTTCCATACGAGGCCAGGCCGACAATAACATCGCCAGGGGCTATGGTATGATTTGATATAACATCAGCCCTTTTCATCCGGCAGGTGACGGTAGAATCAACTATTATGGTGCGTACAAGGTCGCCAACATCAGCGGTTTCGCCACCGGTTGAATAAATGCCGATACCTGCATCCCTCAGGCTTTCCAAAATCTCTTCGGTGCCGTTTATAATAGCTGCAATAACCTCGCCGGGTATTAAATTTTTATTCCTGCCGATGGTTGATGATAAAAGGATATTATCCGTAGCGCCAACGCAAAGCAGGTCGTCAAGGTTCATTATAATAGCATCCTGTGCAATGCCGCGCCAAACAGAAATATCGCCGGTCTCTTTCCAGTAAGTATAGGCTAATGACGATTTTGTGCCAGCCCCGTCAGCATGCATAATATTGCAGTAAAGCGGGTCGTTGGTTAAAATATCTGGCACTATTTTACAAAAGGCTTTCGGGAAAATACCTTTATCAATGTTTTTTATAGCATTATGTACATCATCTTTTGAGGCCGATACACCTCTTTGATCGTATCTTTGCGAAGAAATCATGCGCAAATATAATTAGTTCGTGGGGAAGTCCATAGCCCATAGTCCATAGTCGATGGTCAATGGTGCAGCTTATAGAAAATACGCGCTTTAAAAAGTAAAGATTTCCATTAATTTTGCCATGGTCTATGGACTATCGACCATGGACTACATTCCACCCATGAATAAATTAATCCCCTGGCTCCGGCTGCAACTAAAACGCTCTTTTGACAGGATACGAAACGAAAATTTAAAAAGGAATGCACTGCAAGCCATCCCCTTCTGGATAGCCTCTGTTATCACGGGGCTGTTTGCAGTATTGTATACTAAACTTTTTGTTGCTGCCGAAGATATTACGGCTATGGTATTCAATTACCATGCGTGGCTGCTTTTTATTTTATCGCCTTTTTGCTTTGTGCTGGCCTGGTGGCTGGTGCAGCGTTTTTCTCCTTATGCACGAGGGAGCGGCATACCACAAGTAATGGCGGCAATACAAATATCATCACCCAAAACAAATAAATTGGTTGATAAACTTTTAGGTTTTCGTATCATATTTATAAAAGTGTTATCAAGCCTTGTTATGGCCATAGGCGGCGGGGCCATAGGCCGGGAGGGCCCAACAATTCAAATCTCAGCATCGATATATAAAATAGTTTATCAACTGCTGCCAAAGTGGTGGCCAAAAATCGCCAAAAGGAATATGATGGTAACGGGTGCTGCGGCTGGTTTGGCAGCGGCCTTTAATACGCCATTAGGCGGAATCGTATTTGCCATTGAGGAATTAACAAAAACACATTTCAGCTATTATAAAACGGCAATTTTTTCGTCAGTAATTATTGCAGGCTTATCTGCTGAAGCCTTATTGGGGCCGTATTTATACCTGGGTTATCCAAAACTGGATGGCCTTTCAGCGTCTATCTTTTTTGGCGTGGCATTGGTGGCGATGATCGCCGGCCTTGCGGGGAGCGGTATGTCAAAACTTATACTTTTTATATTTAAGCTTAAAGCAAGGTTTAAGTTTCAATATCAGCATATAATTTATGTGGTAGGCTGTGCCCTTGCTATGGTTTTTTTGGCGGTTTTTGTAAATAAAGATGTTTTAGGTTCCGGTAAGGATATTATGCAAACAACGTTGTTTACCTCTCATAAGTACGTATCATGGTATACGCCTTTGCTCAGGATAGGCGGCCCGTTATTCTCGTTCACAACCGGAGCCGCAGGCGGTATTTTCGCCCCGGCGCTTGGGGCCGGCGCAAGCATAGGGTCGTTGGTGGCCGGTTGGTTTAATGTATCGGACATTGATACCAATATGCTTATCCTATCCGGGATGGTTGGCTTTTTAACAGGGGTCACCCGTTCGCCATTTACTTCGGTAATACTGGTGCTGGAAATGACCGACCGCCATAATGTAATATTCCACCTGATACTGGCAGGAATGATTGCCAGCCTGGTATCAATTCTCGTAGACAAGCATTCGCTTTATGATCATTTGAAAGTGCAGTATATTAAGGATTTGAATACCACGGAAGGTGATGAAATGACAGAACAAGTTATTGACTAAAACGAATGGTTCAAATTTTCACAAACATTATTTGTGAAATTCAAACCCATTCGTGAAAATTTGTGCTTGTTAAATTCGTTGCTATTTAATAAACAACAACTCCCTGAATTTAGGCAGTGGCCATAATGAATCGTCCACCAGTTGTTCCAGTTTATCAGCATGGTAGCGGATGGCCTGGAAAAATGGTTTTACTTTTTCATCATATTCAATAGCTTTGTCGCGCGAGTCTTCAATTTTATTGGCTTTTTTACGTTCATCAACCATTGCTTCAATATCTTCTTTTATATGGTTAATGTGTTCAGCAATTTTATTGATAATATCTAACTGTGCTTTATAAGTGTCCTCGCTCAATCCAATACTCTTTAAACCTTTAACGTTTTCAACCAGCTTGGTTTGATAATCGATGGCAGCCGGTAAAATAATGTTAATGCCAAGCTCCCCAATAACACGGGCTTCAATTTGCAGCTTTTTATAAAAACTCTCTAATAAAATTTCATGGCGGGCATGGGCCTCCCGTTCAGTAAATACCCCGGTTTCAGCAAAAAGCAAACTCGTCTTATCTGACAAAAATGCGTCAAGGGCCTTCGGAGTAGTTTTTATATTCGGCAAACCTCTTATTGCTGCCTCTTTTTCCCACTCCTCACTATAGCCATTGCCTTCAAAACGTATATTTTTCGATTCCTTAATATACTTCTTGATCATAATCAGTAGCGCTACATCTTTTTTTTCGCCTTTTTTTATCAGTTTATCAACATCATATTTAAACTTTCTCAGCTGATCGGCTACGATCAGGTTCAATATGGTCATCGGGCTTGCTGAATTTTGTGAGGACCCAACAGCGCGTAACTCGAATTTGTTGCCGGTAAAAGCAAATGGCGATGTACGGTTACGGTCGGTGTTATCTTTTAGTATCTGCGGGATTTTCGGAATGCCCTGCCATAATAAAGCGTCGTCTTTTATTTTTTTGCTGATCCTTGATGTTTCTATCTCATCAAGCACATCACTAAGCTGGGTGCCTAAAAATATAGATATTATAGCTGGCGGAGCTTCATTGGCGCCCAAACGATGGTCATTATTAACTGAAGCAATAGATGCCCTTAGCAAATCGGCATGCTCGTAAACAGCCTTTATAGTATTTACAAAAAAGGCGAGGAACATTAAGTTATTTTTGGGCGTTTTACCAGGTGACAATAAATTTTTCCCGGTATTGGTAATCATCGACCAGTTATTATGCTTCCCGGAGCCATTAATACCCGCGTATGGTTTTTCGTGCAGTAATACTTTAAAATTATGGCGTTTTGCTATCCTGTCCATCAGGTCCATCAATAACTGGTTATGATCTATGGCCAGGTTTATCTCTTCATAAATAGGGGCACATTCAAATTGCGATGGCGCTACTTCATTATGGCGGGTTTTTAAGGGGATGCCTAATAATAAGGCCTCCGTTTCCATATCCTGCATAAAAGCATATACCCGTTCAGGTATCGACCCGAAATAATGGTCTTCCAGCTGCTGGTTTTTTGCAGACATGTGCCCAAAAAGCGTGCGGCCGGTTAAATACAGATCGGGGCGGGCATTAAATAAGGCAATATCAACCAAAAAATATTCCTGTTCAATACCTAATGAGGCGTTAACTTTTTCAATGCTCTTATCAAAATAATGGCAAACATCTACAGCCGCTTTATCCAAAGCGCTCAAGGCCTTTAATAAAGGCACCTTATAATCAAGCGCCTCGCCGGTATAGGAAACAAAAACAGTAGGGATACAAAGCGTGCGCGCCATAATAAACGCAGGGGACGATGGGTCCCATGCCGTATATCCGCGTGCTTCAAATGTATTGCGTATACCGCCGCTCGGGAAGCTCGACGCATCAGGCTCCTGTTGCGCCAGCGCATCGCCCGAGAATTTCTCTATGGCACCCCCATCTGGGGTGGGCTCAAAAAAAGCGTCGTGCTTTTCGGCGGTTGTACCCGTAAGCGGTTGAAACCAATGCGTATAATGTGTGGCCCCTTTGCCCATTGCCCACGACCGCATGGCCGAAGCAACCTGCTCGGCAAGGTCACGCGGGATTGGCTCCCCCTTTTCAATAGAATTAACTATGCCCTGGAACGCTTCCGTTGAAAGATATTCTTTCATTTTCTTTTTATCGAAAACATTAGCGGCAAAGAAGTCTGAAATTTTTGGAGAAGGTATTTTAACCTCCGGGATCGACCGGGTTAAAACTGCCTGTAGTGCCTGGAATCGGATATTAGCCATCAACTTAAAGTTTAAATAAAGGTTGGAGACCAAAATAAGAACTATACTTTATATTATGTACAATTTTTAAAGAATATAAGAAAAATGTTAATTTTTTTATAAAACAGGTGTGAAATTGGCGATAAAAATAAGTTTTAAGTATAAATTATCTACTAAAAGTAGTTTTTAGCCTTGAATGGAATCATTTTTTTACAAATTTTGATAGATTTTATTTGTTTTAAACTAATAAAATTAAATAATTAACTGAAAATCTTTATAAAATCACTGTTGTTGTTTTTTGTATTGTGAAATACTCAAAAAATTGCCTGTATTTTTGTGTATTTTTATTATATTTATAAAAATTGTGTTTTTAATGTTAATTTATTTGTCAGAAATTTGTTTTTGTTAAAATTCATCCATAATTTCAGGGAATAATTTATAAAAAGTATATAATTATTAAATTTTTGATAAAAAAATACAAAGAATAAGCAAAAATTCATTAAGCAATGCAAAACCACTAAATAACAATCATATCAATCAAACTAAATTAAACTAAACAAACAAACAATGAAAGTAATCTCTACAAAGTTCAACTTGCTCAGTTCAGTCCGACAACTGACACGTGAAAAATGGGCGCTGGGTGCGACCATTTTGGCGGGAAAAATGATAGGCCTTGGCCTTATCGTAATGGCCATTATGACCGTTCCCGGATTATTTGGTACATCTGCACATGCAGCAGTTGCTGCTAAAGCTGATACATCAGCACTTGAGCGGTCTTTACTCACCACAGCAACAAATTCGATAAATGCAATTAACACAACCTGGACGCTGGTTGCTGCTTTTTTGGTATTTGCCATGCAGGCAGGTTTTGTGATGCTGGAAGTTGGCTTTGCGCGTAAACGCGAAACAGTAAACGTTTTGATGGAATGTATTTTTGATACTTGCCTTTGCGGTATTTTATTTTACGCCATTGGTTACGCGTTTATGTTTAGCTACGGTAATGGTTTTATAGGCTACCACTGGTTTTTCTTACAGGGCACCACTGGGGCGCCGTTTACAGGTGCGCCACTTAACCCAGGCGATACTTACCTTGCCACAGGTGTTCCTATCATAGCACACTGGATATTCCAATACGCTTTTGCTGATACTTGCTCAACTGTAGTTTCTGGAGCGATGATCGGTCGTACAGGTTTCCGCGGAGATATTCTTTACAGTATAGGTATTACAGGTTTCATTTACCCAATAATTGGCCACTGGGCCTGGGGACCTGATGGCTGGTTAGCTTTAATGGGTTCAGCAGGACACTTCTATACAAGCTTAGGCCAGGGCTTCCGTGATTTTGCCGGATCAACAGTAGTACACACTATCGGGGGTATGGCTTCGTTAGCGGGCGCTATTGTATTAGGGCCGCGTATCGGTCGTATTTTTGCACGGGATGGCGGCGGTATGCCACCTGCTCATAACTTACCAATGGCTGCTGTAGGCGGGTTTATACTTTGGTTTGGCTGGTACGGTTTTAACCCGGGCAGCTCGCTTTCGGCAATGGACTCGATAGGTATTGGCCGTATTGCTACCAATACAACGCTTGCAGCTTGCGGCGGTGGTTTTACTGCTATGATGGCCGGCTTATGGTGGGGTTCAACCAAAGGTAAATTCGATTTAGGTTTCACCATTAATGGTTTCCTTGCAGGCTTAGTGGCAATTACCTGCCCTTGTTATTGGGTTAGCCCGCTTGGCGCAACTATATTAGGTGGCGTAGCCGGTTTCGTTGTATTTGGCGGCGTTAAAATATTAGAATATTTACGTATTGACGACCCTATCGGTGCTGTTCCGGTACACGGTTTTGCGGGCATATGGGGAACGCTTTCATTAGGCCTGTTTGCTACCGGCCAGTTCGGTGTTACCGGCCCAACCGGTGCTGATAACACAGCCCCTAATATTGTAAAAGGTTTATTTTACGGTGGCGATGCCAGCGTATTAAAAGCACAGGCATTAGGTACTTTCACCATCGCAATATCTGTTTTTGTGGTAACCTGGATAATGATGAAGCTGATAATGTTATTGCCTCATCCATGGAAGCTGCGTGTTGAAGCAAAAGGCGAAACAGGCCCCGGAGGTTTGGATATGTTCGACCACGGCGCTTCAGCTTATGATTACGAAGACGGCGGCGATGTTAGCTTAAGCGGCTTATTCGAAAAAGACTCAAAAGTAACTGCCTGATAAGCAATTAATATATACCCTTGTGTGGTTGGTTAGTTTATTCAAAAATTACCACCCATTGTAACCAACTGCACAAGGGTTTCTTTACTAACAATAAATTTTACTTATAAACTTGCCTGACTAAGCTTAATATGGTCAGGACAGGGGGCTTTTGTGCCTTTATTTTGTCAATCAATCAAACCAAACTATTAATAAACAATCTTTCAATCAAATCATTATCATGAACAAAAAACTTTTACTTTTAATATTTGCAGTATCAGCATTTTGCTTATCCTCACAAGCGCAGGATACGATCAAGACCACAGGCGATGCTCCCCTTGTACTTAGCGGCTCGGTAGATACCTATTTTAAAACCGACTTTTCGGGCCATGGCAATATACCCACATCTTTTGCCAATGAAAATAGCTCAATCTCTATTGGGATGATCGATCTTGGTTTAAAAAAATCAGTTGGTAAAGCATCATTTGTTGGTGAGTTATCATTCGGGCCACGCGGACAGGAGCAATCTTTACCGGATGGTTCAAACAAAGCCGACCCTATTTATACCCCGGGTGTTTCAAGCTACCACATCCAGAACTTGTATGTATCATATAATGTAACGGATAAATTTAACCTTACAGGTGGTTATATGTCAACCTTTATAGGATACGAAGTTATCAGCCCTGCTGCCAACTTTAACTATTCTACTTCGTACCTGTTCACCAATGGCCCGTTCCAGAATGCAGGTTTCAAAGCAACCTATACTTTCTCGGATAAAGTTAGCTTAATGGCCGGTATCTTTAATGATTACTGGAATACTTACCAATCATTAGGCGGAAGAGTGAATACATTTGGTGCACAATTAACTGTTACGCCTGTAAAAAACTGGACTGCTTATCTTAACGTTGCTGCCGGCCCGCAATCAGGAACGGAATTTGACCTTACAACTGCCTATCAAATTACAACCGCCTTTAAATTAGGCTTAAACTATGCTGACTTTTCAGCGCCAACAGGATTAAGCGGAGGCTTTTCCGGCGTTGCATTATATCCACAGTTAGCCGTGTCAAAAGTGGTTACTTTAGGCCTTAGGGGTGAATATTTCACTACCAAAACCGGAACATGGACAACTACCGCCGGCCCTGCCCCTGGTGACTCAGTTACCGGCCTGACTGCTACAGCGAATATCAAAACTGGCCCGTTAACACTGATCCCTGAGATCAGGCTTGATAACAGCTCGAAAAATACAATGTTTACTGATGGCGGCGGCTTGCCTACAAGCTCAGCTACACAGTTTGTATTGGCTGCTGTTTACGCATTCTAAAAGCGGGCCAAAAATTTTATTTAAAAGCCGTTGCCGATTTATCGGGAGCGGCTTTTATCTTTATGGCATGAAAATAACTATAGTCGCTTTAATTTGCATCCTGTTTGGTAAAGTCACCTTCGCCCAGCAAGACCTGTTATCATTTGATGAACATAATAAATACATCTATTACCAGGTAGCAGATGTACCTGGGCTGTCAGTTGATACATTGCATACCCGCGGAATAAATTTTTTAAAAGCATACTATCCTAAAATAAAGCTTAAACCGGTGGCTGACGGGAAAAATATCGCGGCAGAAGGGAAGTTTTTATCTTATGGCGGTACTTCAGTTTTGAAGCATGAAAAAGGGGAGGTAACCTTTACGCTAAATATTGAATTTAAAGATCAAAAATATCGCTTCTGGCTAACCGACTTTGTTTTTACGCCCTATCAGCGCGACAGATACGGGAATTTTGTGCCGCAACAGGGCATTGATATCCCATTAGAAAATGCCGCATCGAAATTTGAAAAAAAAGATGTTGATGCTTACCTGGACGAGACAGGGGCCTTTTGCAAACAATTTGGCGATAGGTTGAAACAATTTATATTAAATGTGCCAAAAAAAGAAGAAGTTGTTAAAAAAGTAGTGACTGATAAGTGGTAAACGTAAATACACAATGTTGCATTTATTGATAAATTATTAAGAAACAGCCCTTTCGATTGTAAAATACACAATGTTGCATTTCGTTGATTGAAATAATGCTAAATGTTACAATGTTGCAATAAAACAGCAATATTAAATATGTTGATGGCGTTATAAAGTAAAATTTAATTTCAATCAACATGCTTATCTCAAAATTTGATTTGTACAAGCCCGAGTGGCTCGAGCTTGTATTCGACGACCGTAACAAAGAGTACGGCGCTTATGAACTTCGGCAGCACTATGCCAAAAACATGATTGTGGCCATGGGTATTACTTTCTTTTGCATAAGTTTATTATGCGGGGCGAGTATAATATTCAGGGCGGCTCCGCGTGATGTAGTGACACCGGTATCAATTGATCCAACGATAAAAATTTTACCTCCGCCGGTTGCGCCTATTAAACATCCGGATCCGCCAAAACCGCTAAGGGCAACACCTCCGACGCATCCAATAGCTACCATAAAAGATCCGCCGCCGGTTGTTGTAGATGACCAACACGCAGTGAAACCAATTGTAAACGACAAAATACAAGGCGCCATTGGCCCTGTAGATATCAAAGGCCCGGCTGGCCCGCCCAGTACGCTACCAGATCCGAATCCAGGAACAAGTGCAGCGCCAGGGCCCGATGAAACAATACATAGCATTGGCGGTCTTGATGTTATGCCGGAACCCGTTGGCGGAGAGAAAGCATGGGCTAAGTTTTTAAATAAAAACTTAAGGTTTCCGTACGCAGCCCAGGAAGAAGGCGTTAGCGGCAGGGTTATATTGAGTTTTGTTATTGAAAAAGATGGAAGTTTATCAAACATAACAATAGAACGCCAGGCCGGTCATGGCTTTGATGAAGAAGCGTTGCGCGTGCTGAAAATAGCAAAAGCCTGGAAACCGGGTATGCAAAACGGCCAGCCGGTAAGGGTTAGGTATGATATTCCTATTAATTTCCAGTTGTCTTCGGATAATAACTGAGGTGATAGGATTTGTGAATGAAGGTTAGTGGTTAGTTTGGCAGAGCTAACCCTAACCTTTAATTATTTATAAACGTGTTTGAGAAAAACTAAAGCTAACCTTTCACCTTTACCCTTTCACCTTTCACCTTTTTTCGTAATTTTGTGCTTCCTTTCAAAATAAAAAATAACACATTGGAGCACCAGGAATTAACCACCGTTGAAACCGCCAAAGACCTTGGTTTACTACCCGAAGAATTTGACAGAATAAAAGAAATATTAGGGCGCGTGCCCAACTTTACCGAGCTTTCCATCTTTTCGGTAATGTGGAGCGAACACTGCTCGTACAAAAATTCCATCACCTGGCTAAAAACTTTGCCAAAGGATGGTCCGCGTATGCTGGCCAAAGCAGGTGAAGAAAATGCCGGCCTGGTTGACCTTGGCGGCGGCATAGGCTGCGCTTTTAAAATAGAATCGCATAACCACCCTTCGGCGCTTGAGCCTTACCAGGGTGCGGCAACCGGCGTTGGCGGTATAAACCGCGACATATTTACCATGGGTGCAAGGCCCATTGCGCAGTTAAATTCTCTCCGCTTTGGCGATCTTAGCCTCGACCGTACCAAATGGCTGATAAAAGGCGTAGTTAAAGGCATCAGTCACTATGGCAATGCCTTTGGCATACCTACTGTTGGCGGCGAATTGTTTTTTGATGAATGTTATAATGTTAACCCGCTGGTAAACGCTTTTTCGGCAGGCATTGTAAAAGCTGGCGAAACAGTGTCCGCAACCTCATATGGCGTTGGCAATCCGGTTTATATTGTAGGGTCGGCAACAGGCAAGGATGGTATCCATGGGGCTGCTTTTGCATCCAAGGATATTACCGAAGATTCTGTTAATGACCTTCCTGCCGTACAGGTTGGCGACCCATTCCAGGAAAAACTATTGCTGGAAGCAACATTAGAGGTTATAAAAACCGGCGCTGTTGTTGGTATGCAGGATATGGGCGCTGCCGGTATCATCTGCTCCAATTCTGAAATGTCGGCGAAGGGGGAACACGGGATGGTGATCTGGCTGGATAAAGTGCCTATGCGCCAGGAACACATGAAGCCGTATGAGATATTGTTGTCCGAATCACAGGAACGTATGCTCATAGTGGTTTTTAAAGGTCGTGAAAAAGAAGTTGAAGCCGTATTTGATAAATGGGATTTGAATTGTGCCATAATAGGGGAAGTGACCGACACCAAACGCCTTGAATATTATATGAATGGCGAACTGGTTGCCGATGTACCAGCCGATGATTTGGTTTTAGGTGGTGGCGCACCAATATATGAGCGCGAGTACCACGAACCGGCATATTTTCAAAAAAATCAGCAATTCAAAATAGAAGATGTAGCTGAACCCGCCGATCTGATCGTTGTTGCTGAGCATCTGATAGGCCATCCAAATATCGCCTCTAAAAGGTGGGTAACTGATCAATATGATTCCATGATCGGCACCTCAACCATGACCACCAATCGCCCCAGTGATGCAGCTGTGGTTGCGGTTAAAGATACCGATAAGGCTATAGTTATAACCGTTGATTGTCAATCGCGCTATGTATATGCCGACCCGCAAAAGGGTACTGCCATAGCCGTTGCCGAAGCAGCCCGCAACATTACTTGCGCCGGCGGAGAGCCAGTGGCTATAACCAATTGCCTTAATTTTGGCAACCCATACAAACCCGAAGTTTACTGGCAATTTGTAGGCGCCATAAAAGGCATGGGCGAAGCGTGCCGCAAATTTGAGACACCTGTTACCGGCGGTAACGTGAGCTTTTATAACCAATCATCAGATGAAGGCCCGGTGTTCCCGACGCCAACCATTGGCATGCTGGGTGTAATGGACGATCTGTCGAACATAATGACCTCTGATTTTAAAAACCCAGGTGACCTGGTTTATTTGATTGGTGAATCTGTTAATGATATTGCATCATCGCAATACCTTGCATCCTACCATAAAATCGTCAGTGCCCCAGCACCTCATTTTGATTTGGATAAGGAATACGCCATGCACCAGGTGGTAAAACAGCTGATAAAACATAAAGTGATACAATCCGCCCATGATGTTTCGGATGGTGGTTTGTATGTTACCTTAGTTGAATCGGCGTTGCCAAATGGTTTGGGATTTGAAATAGAAACCGATGATGCCATCCGTAAAGATGCTTTCCTTTTCGGCGAGGCACAGGGTAGGGTAGTAATAAGTATTGCGCCCCATGACCAGGAACGTTTTATTGAAATGATGGCCACCAGCGAAATCGATTTTAGTTTATTAGGCACTGTAACCAACGGCTTTTTAAATGTAGATGAACAATTGTTCGGCCATATCACCGATATAAAAATGGTTTATAATAATGTGCTACATGAAATTTTAGGGGCGTAAGATAGAGTACAAAATCGAAAGTTTTTCGTTCCATCGGGACGTCTGGTTGGTTGAAAAAACACAGCCGCGCCTTCTCGTTCCGTAGGAACGATTGGTGCGGTGCGTATGAATAACGATATTTAACCTAAATTCTATGTCAAACAGTTATACTCAAATCCACATTCAGTTTGTATTTGCTGTAAAATACCGGGCTGCACTCATCAACAATGAATGGAAAGAAAGGCTGCATCAATATATTACCGGCATCTTTCAGGAAAATAAACATAAAATGCTTCAAATTAATAGCATGCCTGATCATATCCATATTTTTATCGGGATGAGGCCTCATCAATCCATATTCTCGCTGATTCAAAACGTAAAAACAGAAAGTAGCAAATGGATCAAAGATCAAAAATTTTGTAATCAACCATTTGCATGGCAGGAAGGATATGGCGCTTTTTCTTATTCAAAAAACCAGGTGCCTGATGTGGTGCGCTATGTTAAAAATCAACCTGAACACCATAAAAAAATGACATTCCTTGATGAATATAGGAAATTACTGACCTTGTTCGATATTGAATGGGATGAGCGGTGTATCTTTAAAGAGCTGGAATAGCGCGGACACCAGGCGTTCCTACGGAACGCGTATACTTGGCGGCTATTTTCTACCAACCAGATGTTCCGTAGGAACATGGGCATTTTTTAAATATCAAGGTTTTTCATTCCATCGGAACGATTGGGCGGCATGAAAAATGCACCCCCTTATTTTTTCGTTCCATCGGAACGACTGGTTGGTAGCAAACCACATCGAAATTTTTCGTTCCATCGGAACGATTGGTGCCAGACCGATATGTTATATTTCCGTTTCGTGAACCCTTGTTATGGAATTAATATCTTTAAATTTGTGTAATGGAAAAATATCTTGTAGTAATAGAAAAAGCAAAAGGTAATTATTCGGCATTTTCGCCGGATGTGTGGGGATGTGTAGCTACAGGTAAAACAGTTGAAGAAACAGTTTCGCAGATTAAGGAGGCGTTGCAGCTACACCTTGAAACAATGACAAATGATGGGGAAGAGATGCCTAAAGCAAAAGGCATTAGTCAGCACATTTCAGATGGCGTATTTAAGGAAGGTGAAATTGCGGACGAATATTTTATAACCGAAGTTGAAATTGCTGTCCCTCAGCATGCTTAAACTAAACCGCGTACACCACATCGCCATTATCTGCTCTGATTATCAAAAGTCAAAGCATTTTTATAGCGAGATACTCGGTTTGAAAATAATAAACGAGGTTTATCGCGAAGCGAGACAATCATACAAGCTCGACCTGGAAGTGGGCAACCAATACCAGGTCGAGCTTTTTTCATTCCCAGGCCCACCCGAAAGGCCGTCAAGGCCTGAAGCCGCCGGGTTACGTCATTTGGCTTTTGAAGTAGACAATATTGATGAGGCAGTAAGCCACATGCACGCAGCCGGTGTATCTGTTGAGCCTGTAAGGGTTGATGAATTTACCGGCAAACGCTTTACCTTCTTTGCTGATCCGGACGGTTTGCCTGTTGAGTTTTATGAGAAATAGGCCCCCTCTAAATGCCCCGGGTAGGGGAGACTTTAAAATGCTCTTTACCCCTCATCCTCCAAATCGTCCGTTATTTGTTTAAGTTCAGTAATGTACTTGCCGTATTGTGTGCGTACATGATGGTTAATACATATATAAGTTATGATGAACGAGATCAATATTATTGCAAACGCGATGGGTAAATTCCAGGGGGAGTTAAAAATATTCGAGGCCAAAAGGTAATGCATAAACCCTATTCCGTTATTACCGCACAATAATATAAAAGATATCAATACAGCTAAGGGCGTAACACAAAAATTATAGGTTTTGTAAATTTCTGCATTAAGCTCCAATTCGTAGGTAACCTTACGAATGCTATTCGCCATATTTAGATCATAACGGCTGATCGATTTGTAGAAAACGTAAAACCGGAAAAAGTAAAAGCAGTTCAGTATAATTATTACAAACATAAAAATGCTTGCAACATTGAAAAATAATGTGGACTGCACGCCATAAAACATTAAGGCGGTAAACATACTGTAGGATACCAGCACAGCAATAAATTCGGTCTTCATGTTTCTTCGGATCCTGGCAACAACCGATAACGTTTTTCCGGGTACAACGGTGCCAACCGGGATATCCATCCCTTTAGGCGCTTCATCTTTCCAGGCGCCTTTTAAATCATCTATATTCATAATTCATTTGTTTAATTATTTCTTTCAATTTGTTTTTTATGCGGTTTAACCTGACGCGGACGTTTCCTTCGGAAATACCAAGATTACCTGCAATTTCTTCGTAAGCCACATCCTCCATGTACAGGTATATTAAAGCTTTTTCCACTTTATTTAATTGCTGCACGGCTTTATAAAATACAGCCAGTTGTTCTTCCTTTTCTCCGGCAGGTGAATGTTCTTCGTCCCGGTCAAAATTTACGGGCAGTTGCTCGCTGTCGGGCCTGCGTTTTTGTTTTCTGAAAAACACGATTGCGGTATTAAGCGCCACCCTGTACATCCACGTGCTGAATTTACTGTCACCTCTGAACGAATCGAAAGCCAGCCATAGCTGCAGTGTCATTTCCTGTATTAGGTCATCACGGTCTTCGGGATCATCCTGGTAAATTTTGGATATTTTAAACAGGATACCCTTGTTTTCTCCTATCAGCTGCAGAAAGTGGGTTTCTTTATTCTCCATGTTTAAAAATCATTGTATTCGTTATTGCTTTAATACTCAATAGGTATCAGCCTTTAAAATTTGTTACAGCGATATTGTAAGTTAATTATTTATATTAGTACGATGACCATCCGCTACTTAATAGCGCCGGAATTAATTTCAACCAACGGGATAAACCAGCAATTATGAGAACTATAAAAACCATTGTCGTACTATCTGCAATATTTTTATTGACAGCCAATTTAAAGGCGCAGGATAGGTACCAGGCCACATGGGAGTCTTTATCAAAATATAAAATACCAGATTGGTTCCGCGATGCTAAGTTTGGCATATTTATCCATTGGGGAGTGTATTCGGTACCGGCCTATGGTTCTGAATGGTACCCGCGACTGATGTACCAGGTAGGTTCGGACGAATACAAACATCATATTGCAACTTATGGTCCGCAAAGCAAATTTGGCTATAAAGATTTTATCCTGATGTTTAAAGCCGAAAAGTTTGATCCTGCGGCATGGGTGGCCTTGTTTAAAAAAGCCGGCGCCAAATATGTAGTGCCGGTCGCCGAGCATCACGACGGCTTTGCCATGTATAAAACTTCGCTATCCAAATGGAACGCTTACGATATGGGCCCGCACCGCGATGTAGTTGGCGAGTTGGCCGCCGAAATAAAAAAGCAGGGCTTAATATTTGGACTGTCATCCCACAGGATAGAACATTGGTTTTTCTTTAACGGTGGTAAAAAGTTTGATTCAGATGTGCTTGATCCTAAATACGACGTTTATTATGGACCTGCACACGAAGAAAATGAAACCATGTCGCCTGAGTATATGAACGATTGGATGATGCGCGATATGGAGCTGGTAAATAACTACCAGCCACAATTGTTTTGGTTTGATTGGTGGATAGAGCAACCAGCGCTTGCGCCTTACAAAAAGTCATTCGCTCAATTTTATTATAATAAAGGCCTTGATTGGAACAAAGGCGTGGTCATAAATTATAAAAACAACGCTTACCCGGACAACGTTGCAGTCCTCGATATTGAAAGAGGTAAACAAGGCGCTATCCGTGATTTGCCATGGCAAACAGACGATGCCATTGGTAACCAATCATGGGGATATACCACGACCAATACTTTTAAAGATGTGCGGTACGTAGTCACTAATTTGATTGATATTGTAAGCAAAAACGGCAACCTGTTATTAAACATCGGCCCAAAATCCGATGGTACCATCACCGACCAGGAAACCGCAGTTTTGCTGGGGACAGGTAAATGGCTTGACGTAAACGGCGATGCCATTTATGCCACCCGTCCCTGGAAAATTTACGGCGAAGGCCCCACCAAATCAGCCAGTGGCTCGTTTGCCGATCAGAAGGAACCATTTACCTGGCGGGATGTAAGGTTTACAACAAAAGGTGATATTTTATACGTAACGACCTTAGGTTTACCAGATGCTCAATTAAGTATCAAGGCATTATCAATAAACTCTGGTAACGGCAAAATAGCCAGTATAAAAATGCTCGGCAGCGATCAAAAGGTAGCCTGGAAACAAAAAGATGATGCGTTAATTATTGAACCGTCTAAAAATTACCCATCGGAATATGCGGTGAGTTATGTGGTTAGTTTTGTTCGTTAACCTTTAAATCGTAAATCTAAAATCGTAATTCGTAAATCTAACTATGTTTCAATTTAAGCAATTCAGTGTGGATCAAACGGGCTGTGCCATGAAGATCAATACTGATGGTGTATTGCTTGGCGTGATGGCGGCTGCTGAAAACCCGGCTTCAATATTGGATATTGGCACAGGGACTGGTGTTATTGCACTAATGCTGGCACAAAGATTTACCGAAGCCTGGGTAGATGCCGTTGAAATTGATGCCGATGCCGCGCAAACTGCGGGAGGAAATTTTAAAGGATCTGCGTTTACTGATCGTTTGAATATTTATCCTGTAGGATTTGAAAGTTATTTTGAACAATTCCCCGATAGTAAATATGATCTTATCGTTTCAAACCCGCCGTTTTATATCAATTCGTTAAAATCGCCTGGCCCTAAAAAAGTACTGGCCAAACATACCGATGTTGATTTTTTTGAGCAATTGATAAAAGGTATATCTAACCATTTAACAGCAACGGGCCTATGTTGGCTGATATTGCCAGTAAATATTGTTGACGTTGTTATTGCATTGGCTGCGAACAAAAGCCTTTATCTTAGGCAAATTATAAACATATATTCCTACACCCATTCACAGCCACACAGGTTGATCATATGCTTCGGCTTTGATAAAGTTTCGCAACAAATGAGTAATTTCACAATATATAAAGCAGCCGGGGTGTATTCGGAGGAATACCAACGATTGCTTCAACCTTATTTTATCGCTTTTTAACATGAAAATTGTATCGCTTTTTTTTACCCTATTGCTTATCCTGCCAATAGGTTACACTTTGTTTTCGGCCTATGAATCGTATGTGTTTGAAAGCAAATTTGAGTCCGCCGGAAGCATTAGATTTATTGAATGGCACACGCTTAGTTATATCATAATTGATGTTGTTTTTCTGATCATCGCCATAGTTTTAAATGCAAAAGAAAAATATCTCGTAAATAGTACCATGTGCGGCACCCTACTTTTGTCGTTCTTTTTATCTTTGGCCGTAAATTTCGGGACAAATATTTTACTTAGTCATGTAAAATAGGCTGCAATTTTATATTAAAAGATACCGTTAAAAATAACCCGTGCTGCTTTTATGAAAATTATATCCATCATCCTTACCGCTTTACTATTAATACCCGTAATGGTTTGTTCCATCGCTATTTTTCAAATTTATCACCAGGCCAATACCCCTTTTATTCCAAAAGACTCCTCATCATCAATTGCACAAACCCCCATTTTGTACGGGTTTAGCTACCTGTTGTTTTTTGTTTTATCAATACTGTTAAACACTAAAGGTAAATTTAGAATAAACATGGTGCTGGCAGGCTGTTTGGTATTGATCTATATTGTTACGCTTAACATGATAAAAGTGCAGGGTTGGGAGTGGCCATTTTTCCGGCACATACTGGTATCTTGATGCATACCAGGATTTGACAACTCTTCAAGAGTTGTCAAATCTAAGCCGCCAAGGGGGATTTTTAATAAATGTGACGCTATCCGGCTGTTTAGTAATAGTATATTTTCCAATTAATTTCCTCAAAAGTATATGGTTCGCATAGGCCTTCTTTCCGATACCCACAGCTATCTTGACGACGCGGTTTTTAAGCATTTTGAAAACTGCGACGAGATATGGCATGCCGGTGATTTTGGCAACATAGAACTGGCCGATAAGCTCGCCGCGTTTAAACCGTTGCGGGGCGTTTACGGCAATATCGATGGCTTGGACATACGCCAAACTTATCCTGAAAACTTAAGATTTAATTGTGAAAATGTGGATGTATGGATGACCCATATCGGCGGTTATCCAGGAAAATACAGTCCGCAGGTAAAGCGTGAAATATACACTAAGCCTCCAATGCTATTTATATGCGGCCATTCGCATATTTTAAAGGTTATTTACGATAAAACTATCAATTGTTTGCATGTAAACCCCGGCGCAGCTGGAAAACAGGGCTGGCAAAAAGTACGTACTTTAGTTAGATTTTGCATTTCTGAAGAAAAAATTCATACCTTCGACCTTATTGAACTGCGAAAATAACACGTATAAAATACACTAAGTCCTATGAAGATTGCTAAAACTTTAGGTCAGTTTATCATCGAAAAACAGGCCGACTTCCCCTATGCAAAAGGTGAACTATCGCGCCTTTTGCGCGACATTGGTATAGCCGCTAAAATTGTAAACCGCGAAGTAAACAAAGCAGGGCTGGCCGATATTTTGGGCGAAGCCGGCACTATAAACATCCAGGGAGAAGGCCAGAAAAAACTTGATGTTTACGCCAACGAGCAATTTATATCGGCCCTAAAACACGGCGGCGAATGTTGCATCGTAGCCTCTGAAGAAAGTGACGAATATATTCCTATAGACTCGGAAATATCTAAAGACGCCAAATATATTGTAGCGATGGATCCCCTGGATGGCTCATCGAACATTGACGTAAATGTGGCTGTGGGAACTATCTTTTCTATTTATCACCGTAAATCAACCGGCGGCAAAGCTACCATTGATGACGTTTTGCAACGCGGTACAGAACAGGTAGCGGCGGGGTACGTGATCTACGGTTCATCAACAATGCTTGTTTATACTACAGGCAAAGGGGTCAACGGCTTTACTTTGGATCCTTCGATAGGCGAGTTCTGCTTGTCGCACCCGGATATGAAAATACCAAAGGATGGCGTGATCTATTCAATAAACGAAGGCTATTACGCGCATTTTCCGGATGGTGTAAAAAAATATATCAAGTATTGCCAGGTAGAGGATGCTAAAACAAATCGTCCCTATACTTCAAGATATATAGGTTCAATGGTGGCCGATGTTCACCGTAATTTGATAAAAGGTGGTGTTTTCATTTACCCGGTAACTGCCAGCGCCCCAAATGGTAAACTTCGCCTGGTTTACGAATGTAACCCGATGGCTTTTATTGTAGAGCAGGCTGGCGGCAAAGCCACAAATGGGTACGACCGTATTTTAGATTTAGAAGTAAAAGAGTTGCACCAGCGCTCGGCAATATTCATCGGCTCCGAAAATATGGTAAACAAAGCGGAAGAAATGATGGCCTGTTTTTCGCCGCAGCTAACTAAAAAGAATTTTGAAGGGCTGGTGGAGCTACAGTGAGTTGGTTGAGTGGGTTGATTAAGTGAGTGGTTGATTGAGTTACTGAATTTGGTGCCTATTAAATAACCACTCACTTAATCAACCTAATCCAACTCAATCAACCAACTTCGAGGCCTCCATTTCAAACACCGAATCTATCAGCAAGGGTTTTTGTTTGCCGGCGGCAACGGCGAGTTCATCGCAGCGTTCATTTTCAGGGTGGCCGGCGTGGCCGCGTACCCATACAAATTTGATGTTATGCATTTTGCTGATATCAAGATAGCGAAGCCAAAGGTCCTTGTTTTTTTTGCCGGCAAAACCTTTTTGC
>JABDCF010000042.1 GCA_013288235.1 Bacteroidota bacterium
GCAAAGCGCAAAATAAATTAAAGCCGCAAAAAGAAGAGGGTATAACGGATGCCCGCTGGTTTAAAAAAGGCCATATTGAACCTATTGTAAAAAATACTTTCCCTTCAATTATGGATGTTTTGGTAAAAGAGGGGCTTGTTGGGAATGGAGAACCAGTAGCTATCAGTTGAGAACCAGGAATTAAGAGCCAAGAACCAAGACAAAAAAAATAAATACTGGAGAGAAAAGCATCTGATCCCTTCTATCTTTGACCCCCGGTTCTTTGCTTTTAACACTTTCTTATAAATAGGCCAACGCTTCCTTGGGTATAAACTGGCTTACATCGCCGTTATAACGCATAATTTCGCGCACAATGCTCGAGCTGATGGACGAATAACCGGGCTTGCTCACGATAAAAATACTTTCAATTTCAGGATCGAGCGAATGGTTCATTTGGGCTATCGCTTTTTCATACTCAAAGTCTGATACAGTACGGATGCCGCGTATCATATAGCCTGCGCCTATGCTTTTACAAAAATTAACCGTTAAACCTTCATAAGCTATTACATGGATGCGGGGATCCTCCTGAAAAACCGCGCGAAGCATTTGTTCCCTGGTTTCAATACTTAGCAAACCTGCTTTTGTGCTGTTAACGCCAATACCGATATAAACCTTGTCGAACAGGCTTACAGACCGTTTAACAATATCGACGTGTGCCTTGGTAACGGGATCAAATGAGCCTGGAAAAAGGGCGATCTTCATTGGTGTTGTTGTAAGAATTTATTGCAAAGTTATGAAATTGGTTGATTAAGTGGAGGAAGATTGATTAAGTTAGATTGGATTGACTGGGTGAATGGTTAAGTGTCATTAAGCGAAATATAATTAATTCTTAGCAAAAAAAGCCTCTTGTTTACAGGCACATCCTATTATAGTTTTTTAAATATATAACAATTCCCGGCGGTTAACGTAACAGGGCGTATATTAGACTGATTTTACTGATGAAGTATTATATAAAGCTATTACGACCAAAAGACTGGGCAAAAAACATGTTCCTGTTTGTGCCGGCATTTTTCGCGGGGCATTTTTTTGTGCTGTCGAAAATTGAAATGCTTTTAGCCGGGTTTGTGGCATTTTCGTGTTTTGCAAGTAGCATTTATATTATAAATGACTACCGCGATATAGAAGACGATCGCAAACATCCTGTCAAATCAAAGCGGCCGCTGGCTTCGGGTAAGGTAAAACCATCGCACGCCATCGTCATTTGCATTTTGCTGTTATTGGCGGGTACCGGCCTTGCCATTCTGGCTAACCATGATTGCTGGTTCCTTTTTATTTTAGGTGTATATTTTTTCATGAACCTGGCCTATTCGTTCGGCCTTAAAAATATTGCCATTTTAGATATGCTTATTGTCGCCGCCGGTTTTGTGCTGCGGGTAAAAAGTGGGGCCATAATTGCAAATCTTGAAAGTACGGCATGGCTTATCATTATGACGTTCCTGCTCGCCCTGTTTATGGCCATCGGTAAACGCCGTGATGATATACTATTGCAGGATAGCTCGGGAAGTACCATGCGGAAATCATTAAACGGATATAACCTTAATTTCCTTGATACCATGCTGGGGCTTTTTAGCGCTATTATTATCGTAGCTTATATAAATTATACAGTTGCCGATGACACTGTTGAAAGGCTTGGCACTTATCGCTTATACTATTCAAGTCTTTTTGTAATTGCCGGTATCATGCGCTACCTGCAAGTTGTTTTTGTAAAAAAGCAGTCGGGTTCGCCGACAGATATCCTTTATAAAGACCATTTTATCCAGGTTACCATATTGTTATGGATCGCCTGTATCTTTGTGTTATTATATTTACCACAATCGCCAATTTTTATTAAATGAAGAAGCAGATCGCCAACTGGGGCAATTACCCGGTTATGGAAAGTGAGGAGGAAAGCTTTGTATTTGCAGATCAACTGGCGGAACTGGTAAAAAAAGAACAGTCTTTTATACCCCGCGGCAACGGTCGTTGTTATGGCGATGCGTCGCTGTCCGAAAGGACGATCTCCACGCTTAAATTTGATAAGATACTATCTTTTAATACCAATACAGGTGTTTTTGAATGCCAGAGTGGGATTACCCTTGACCAGATATTAATTGTAATTGTTCCCCAAGGCTGGTTTCTGCCTGTAACACCAGGCACTAAATTTATTACCATAGGTGGCGCTTTAGGTAGCGATGTTCACGGTAAAAACCACCATGTTGATGGTTCTATCTCCAGTCATATTATTGAAATGGAGGTGGTACTTGCCAGTGGCGAAATAATTGTCTGTTCGCTTGATAGCTATCCCGACCTTTTTGAGGCCACGCTTGGCGGTATGGGCCTGACCGGGATTATAAGCCGCGTGAAGTTCAGATTAAAAAAAATTGAAACGTCGTATATCCGCCAAAAGCAAATAAAGGCTGAAAACTTGCAGGAACTGATAGGCCTGTTTGATGAGTACAATAAATACACATACTCCGTCGCCTGGATAGACTGCCTAAAAAAAGGCGAACACTTTGGCCGCAGTATTTTAATGCTTGGCGAGCATGCTTTAATTGCTGAACTTGATGAGGAAAAAAAGAAAGATCCGTTGAAGCTGCCGGCAAACAAGCAGATAGCATTTCCATTTAACCTGCCATCGTGGGTATTAAATAAGTTTACAGTAAAAGTTTTTAATTTTCTATATTACGGCAAGAATTTTAAAAAAGAGATCAATAATATCGTTTCGTATGAGCCGTTTTTTTACCCGCTTGATAAAGTATTGCACTGGAATCGCGGGTATGGCAAAAATGGCTTTATACAATACCAGTTTGTACTGCCATTAGATGCCAAACAAGGACTAATAGAAATATTACAGCGCATAAGTAGTGAGGGCCTGGGGTCGTTTTTGGCAGTTTTAAAAGTTTTTGGCAAGCAAGAGAGCATGATCTCATTTCCCAAAGAAGGTTATACGCTGGCTCTTGATTTCCCCGTGCGGAAAGGCTTAATGCCTTTTTTAGACGAGCTTGATGCGCTCGTTTTAAAATATAAGGGCAGGTTGTACATGTCGAAAGATGCGCGCATGAAACCCGAAGTACTTAAGGCTGGGTACCCGGAATTGGAAAAATTTAAATCAATTATAAAAAAATACAACCCGGACGGAAAAATAAGGTCTGTCCAGTCTGATCGTTTACATTTAACTACCCCTGAATAATATACATGGAAACAGTTTTGATCCTGGGCGCAACTTCTGACATCGCCATCGCGATAGCAAAGAAGTTCGCGTCCCAAAAATATAATATACAGCTCGCTGCGCGGAAACCCGAACAGCTTGAAGCGGTACAATCTGATATAAAAATCAGGTATGGCGTTGATTGCAGCGTACACGCTTTTGATGCGCTGCAATACCATACCCATAATTTGTTTTTTGAAGGCCTGGCCCCGAAACCCGATATCACCATATCCATCTTCGGGATAATGGATGAGGAAGAAGATGCCTTTAATAACTGGGAGCTTACGCAGCGCATGATCAATACAAATTATACCGGTGCAGTATCCATCCTTAATATCGCGGCAAAATATTACATCGGTCGTAAACAAGGGGCTATAATTGGCATCAGTTCAGTAGCGGGTGATAGGGGCAGGGCAAGCAAACTCATCTACGGTAGCTCAAAGGCCGCATTTAACGCCTACTTAGCGGGCCTACGGAATAAATGTTTCAAAGGAAACGTGCATGTTATGACTGTTAAACCGGGCTTTGTATATACACGGATGACTGAGAATATGCCTTTACCAAAACCGCTTACATCAACAACCGCGCAAGTGGCCGATATTGTTTATGGCGGGTTTGAGAAAAAGAAAAATGTCATCTATGTCAAATGGTTCTGGCGGTATATCATGCTCATTATTAAAAATATACCTGAATTTCAATTCAAAAAAATGAAGCTGTGAAGAAGATAGCT
This sequence comes from Bacteroidota bacterium, assembly GCA_013288235.1. Classification (GTDB taxonomy): domain Bacteria; phylum Bacteroidota; class Bacteroidia; order Sphingobacteriales; family Sphingobacteriaceae; genus Mucilaginibacter. The sequence continues at coordinate 3,957 of JABDCF010000042.1, forward strand.
TTTTTTGACTTCGACGGTACTATCACAACAAACGATACACTTTTTGAATTTATAAAATATCAAAAGGGCAAAACCCGCTTTTATATTGGTTTTTTAGTAAACGTGCCGGTTATGGCAGCCCTTAGGCTAAAACTTGTACCCAACCAGTTTACAAAAGAAAAGGTGCTTCAATACTTTTTTAAAGGCATGCAGTTATCGGATTTCCAGCAGTCGTGCGATCTTTTTATTGCAAATAAACTGCCATCTATAATTCGTGACGACGCTACAGTGGAAATAAAAAAGCTACAGGCATCTGATTTTGAGGTGGTAATAGTATCGGCGTCAGCAGAAAACTGGATAAGAAAATGGAGCGATAAAATAGGTGTGCAATTAATAGCCACGAAACTTGAAATCGCCGGCGATATACTCACCGGAAAAATAGCAGGCAAAAATTGCAATGGGAACGAAAAAGCTATAAGAATAAAGAGCGCTTACGATCTTTCGCAATACGATGAGATTTATTGTTATGGCGATACCAGCGGCGATGAAGCCATGCTGGCGCTGGCTACGAAGGCGTTTTTTAAACCATTCCGGTAGTAAAGTCTTGAGTCGAAAGTCTTAAGTCAGAAGTCGAACTTATTTTCTTCTTCTTTGGACTTAAGACTTTCGACTTAGGACTTACTTCTTCATCACCTGTTTCACAATATCATTACCGAAAACAAATACCATCAGGGTTATCAGGATAACAAAGCCTACTATTTGGGCGCGTTCTAAAAATTTATCGCTCAGCGGCTTGCCTTTTATCATTTCGATTATTAAAAACAGGGCATGGCCACCATCCAGTGCAGGTATTGGCAGTAAATTGGTAAGCGCCAGCACCATGGATAAGAAGCCAACCAGGCTCCAAAAACGTACCCAATCTATCGTTGTACCAAACAGGGTGGCTATTTTTACCGGGCCTGCAACGGCTTTGCTGAATTTTACATCGCCTTTAAATATTTTGCCTATGCCTTTGGCGTTGTCGGTAAAATTACCCCAGGCTTTTGTAGCGCCCACAGGGAATGAACCGAAAAAGCTATAGGTTAAGCGTTTCTCTTTTGGAAGGTCATAGTTTGCAAAAAAGCCTAATGCCCCGTTTTTGTCAACCTGCGAAGTGCTTTGCACCAGGTTGCCGTTACGTTTTATGGTTAGCCCAACCGATTTGTTTGAATATGGCTCGATCTGTGCTTTAAACTGATCGAAAAATAAAACCTTAGTGCCGTTAACTGCCACAATGCTATCACCAACTTTTAAGCCAGCTTTATTAGCGTTACTATTCGGCACTATCGAGTCAACTGAGAATTTAGCGCGTGGAATTTTGTTGATAAACTGGTCGGGGCCGTAATCCGAAAGATCATTTAATAAACCGGCGGGCACTTTAAGGTGCAATACCTGGCCATCGCGGTTTACAGTAAGGTCGGCATTGCCCATTAATACCTCCGGGCTTGTCAGGTCCTCAAATCGTACCACAGGTTTACCATTTATAGCGGTAACCCTATCGCCGATTGCCAGGCCCATTTTTAAGCCTATTTTACCGGGCACAATACCGTATTTGATTTCGGAATTTGGAATGTAAGTTTCACCGTATTTTATGGTAAGCACCCAAAAGATCAGTATCCCCAGGAAAATATTTACCGTAACGCCGCCAAGCATAACTATTAAACGCTGCCAGGCTGGCTTTGAACGAAATTCCCAGGGTTGCGGCGGACCTGCAAGCTGCTCGGTATCCATCGACTCGTCTATCATACCGGCAATTTTAACATAGCCGCCAAGCGGAAGCCAGCCAATACCGTATTCAACACCTTTATAATTAAATTTAAACAGGCTGATGCCCCATGCATCAAAAAACAGGTAAAATTTCTCTACTTTGATACCGAAAGCCCGGGCAGCTATAAAATGCCCAAACTCGTGAAGGATTACTAAAATTGAAAGGCCCAGTATTAGCTGGCCCACCATGATCACTATGCTCATTCGTTATGTTATGTTAAAATTGTAGTCCCCTTAAGAGGGATTTTTTGTATTAAATTTTGCGCAAAGATGCGTGTTTCTTTATCAGTATTCAAATAGTCGTCCAAAACAGGACTTGTGGTAAAGGCAATTTGTTGCATGCACTTTTCAATTACGTCGCTCATAGCCAAAAAGCTTATGTTTTTATTCAAAAACCCGGCTACCGCAACTTCATTTGCGGCGTTAACGATGCAGGGCATATTGCCGCCCTGGTTTAAAGCTTCGAACGCTAATGCAAGATTACGGAAAGTATCAGTGTCCGGTTTTTCAAAAGTTAACTCCGGGTAGTTTATAAAGTCGAAACGTTTGAAATTGTTTTTTAACCTTGCGGGATAGGCGAGGGCATATTGTATGGGCAGCTTCATATCCGGCAGGCCCATTTGGGCCTTGATGGAGCCATCTTCAAACTGCACCATGGAATGGATGACAGATTGCGGGTGTACAATTACATCAACCTGGTCGGCAGTTAAATCAAACAGCCATCTGGCTTCTATCACTTCGAGCCCTTTGTTCATTAACGTAGCGGAGTCGATAGTTATTTTGGCGCCCATTACCCAATTGGGGTGTTTAAGGGCATCTTCTCGCACAACGCCTTCTAAAAACGTAAGCGACTTGCCCCTGAATGGCCCACCTGAAGCAGTAAGGATGATTTTTTCAATTGGATTACTTTCTTCACCGGCAAGGCATTGAAAAATTGCGGAATGCTCCGAATCAACCGGTAAAATTTTAACCTTGTGCTTTTTTGCAAGACCTGTTACCAGTTCGCCGGCCACAACCAGAGTTTCTTTATTTGCTAACGCGATGTCTTTACCTGCTTTTATGGCAGCAATTGTTGGCTCAAGCCCGGCAAAGCCTACCATAGCCGTTAATACAATATGGATATCCGGGTGGGTAACCATGTCAATAATAGCATCGATGCCCGCCAATACTTTGATAGACGTATTAACAAGGGCTTGTTTTACTTCCTGGTATTTGGTTTTATCGCAAATGATGGTATACTCCGGCGAAAATTCAAGCGCCTGTTTTATCAGCAAATCGGCGTTTGAATTTGCTGTAAGCATGAATACGCTAAACAGATCGGGGTTGCCCCCAATAACTTCAAGCGTTTGCGTACCCACACTTCCTGTTGAGCCAAGTATGGCTATGTTTTTTTTGTTAGTCAATCTTATATTTTATAAGGAGTGACACCCCTTTTGTTTATAGTTTGTATTCCTTCAATCCGTCCGCAATCTTCCTGTCATTCGCAAGCCTGGGCACTTTATTTTGGCCGCCTAATTTACCTTCTGAACGCATATAGTTTATAAAGGTATCCTTTTTCATGCTTTGGATAACTAAAGGCTGCAAAATGTTACCCTCAATAAGGTCAAAATAGTAAATATTTTTCTTTTGCAGTGCTTTATCCACTCGCAAGGCAAATTGCTCGAGGTTGTCTGGTGCTTTGGCAAATTCAATAAACCACTCGTGGTAGGGCAATTGACCTTGAGGCGGATTTACCTGCGGGGCAACTGTAAACTCAACTATTTCAATGCCTTGCTCATTTGCAACGCCCATTAAGGCCTGTTCAACTTCTTCACCAATTACATGTTCGCCAAATGCTGATATATAGTGCTTTATGCGCCCGGTAACTGCAATTTTATAGGGATTTTTCGATACAAATTTCACCGTATCGCCTAAGCTATAGCCCCATAAACCGGCGCTGGTATTTAATACCAGGGCATAGTTTTTATCAAGTTCAATGCCGGAAAGACTAATACGGGTTGGATTCTCGTTAAAAAACTCTTCCGCCGGTATAAACTCATAAAATATGCCTGAATCCACCATCAGCAACAATCCTTTTTCTTTTTGCGAATCCTGGAATGCGATAAATCCTTCGGATGCCGGGTAGGTTTCTATCGCGTCAATGGCAAAGCCAATACTTTCTTCCATGCGGGCGCGGTAAGGTTCAAAATTTACCCCGCCATGTACAAAAAGCTTAAAGTTGGGGAATATATCTTTTATCTTTTTACCGCCGGATACTGCAGAAAGCCTATCGAAATACATCTGGCACCAGGGCGGGATGCCGGAGATGAGGCGCATATCCTCGTCTTTTGTTTCGGCTACAATGGCATCAACCTTATGCTCCCAGTCTTCTATGCAATTTATTTCATAGGATGGTAACCTGTTTTTTTGAAGGTAGGCGGGCACATGGTGCGCCACAATACCCGATAACCGGCCTGTTGATATGCCCGCTTTTACATCAAGCACAGGGCTGCCCTGTAAAAATATCATTTTACCATCTACAAAATCCGCATTACCGGTTTCGTAGATATAGCTTAACAACGCATTACGGGCAGCTTTGATATGCTCGGGCATACTCTCTTTGGAGATGGGAATATATTTTACGCCCGATGTAGTGCCTGATGTTTTGGCAAGATAGGCAGGCTTGCCCGGCCACAGTACGTTTTCTTCACCTTTAATAACCCTATCAATAAATGGACGCAAATCCTCATAATCATAAACAGGCACATTTCTTTTAAAATCATCGTAGTTTTTGATCTTATCGAAATGGTGTGTTTTACCGAAGGCTGTTTCTTTAGCGTGGTTGACGAGGTATTTGAAAGTTTTTTGCTGTAGTGCCACTGCGTTTTTGCGGAGCTTGTTTAACCGGCCATTAACTATAGCGGCAAAAGGTTTGCTTAATGCAGCTTTAAGTCCCATAGGTTACACGGTTTCGGTAATATCATCGTCAACATCCAGGTGGCTGTAAACAAGTTTGCGATAGGTTACCATGATTATCACCTGTACAAAAGGAAAAGTGAGCAAAAACCATAAATAAAAAGCCAATTTGAAAATGTAACTATACTCAGGCCTATCCAGTCCAAATAGGTTGATCAAAACAATTACAGGGATTAATACAATAATCATTATGACAATAATGATTAAGAAAATGCTTAGCGTTTTAAAAAAATTATCCTTGGTTATTTCAAAACTTTGTTTTAACGATTCAACTGGATTAGAATTATCATCTACAATAAAACAAACGCAAAATATAGATTTCAACGACAAATAGGCTATCGCAATTAATTCTAATATTTCAAAGATCAGCCCGATCCCGAGGCTTCTTTCCACCAATAAATCAATAAATAAAAATATAGCTATTAAAATCCCATATAGCAACGCAATCACTACAAAGTTAAAAGTCATTTTAAGAGAAGGGAGTATATCACGGAAACTAAATTCGTAAAATTCCTTATCGATGAGCGTTAAGATCAATTTGTAAAAACTTAACCCTAAATAAGCCTGCACTACCATTTGGACCAAAACGACTATTAATTGACTCCATTTGTCATCACCTACAAAAATGAAATTATTGAAAAAGTCAATAGCTTCATAAACCATTAATGAGGCGATTGAATAGACAATCAGTGTAACGAAATTCTTCCTTAAAACCGTCCAGGCAGTAGCAATTGTTTGAGTTATAGAAAAAGGATGATACATGCCTTTATGATATTTTTAATATTACCCGTTTCCAAAAATCCTGCATAAATCCTAACCCATAGGCTATCAACTGAATGAAGGAAGCAATTAAGCTCAAAAATGCGATTTTTGCTGATTTGTTTTTACTCCACGCATGAAAAAATATCAACAAAATAATAAATGCCAGTATAAAATTACATAGCCATGCTATTCGCCATTGAAATATGTTAGAAACGATTGTAAATAAGAGCGATAGGGTAAATACAGCAGGAAAAAAATGTACCAGTTTTAACTCATTTGGGAAAAACTTATAAACATTAATGCGCGCCCGGCCAAAAAAATGGAGCTGTTTATAAAACCTGTAAAAGTCAGTGCGCCGTTTATGGTAAACTTTAGCTTCGGGTATCAGGCCGATCTTAAAGCCCATGGAGTGGATGCGGATACTGTATTCTATGTCTTCGCAGAGACGGGTAATGATAAAACCGCCTGCCTTTTCCCAAACCTGGCGCGATATTCCCATATTAAAGCTGCGGGGATGAAACTGGCCAATTCCTTTTTTCATGCCCCTTATGCCGCCGGTAGTAAAAGGCGACGTCATGGCGTAGCTAATGGCTTTTTGAATGGGGGTGAAGGAAGGATGTGCAGCATCGGGGCCGCCGTAGGCATCTAAATAATTTCTTGCCAGGGAATCATTCACTATTTGCAAATAATCTTCCGGAATAAGGCAGTCTGAATCGAAAATGATAAAGTAATCGCCTTTGGCACGTTCAAAAGCAAAGTTTCGGGCAAAGCCCTGGCCTGCATTTTCTTTTACAAAGTATTTAACATCCAGTTTGTCAGCAAAGCTGTGTACAATTTCAGAGGCATCATCAACAGATCCATCCTCGATAACCAAAACCTCGAATTGCTTATACGTTTGCAAAACAAGTGTTTCCAGCAGTTCTTTGATCTCCTGCGGGTGGTTATATAGGGGGATGATGATGGAAAAGTACATTTAGTTACTGAGTAGTTGATTAAGTTGATTGGGTGAGTGGTTTATTGGGTTGATGAAGCGGGCAGTAAGTGAAAATCATAAAATAAATTTAAAAATAACTTAATCAACTCAATCCAACTCAATCAACTAATCAACCAATTAAACCACCTCCTCAATTTGATATTTATTACGTTCGGGGGCGCTGCGGGCTACCAGTTCGGCAACAAAGCCTGTTAAAAAAAGCTGCGAGCCTAATATTACAGCTACAAGGGCTATGTAAAACAGTGGTTGTTCGGTAATATCACGGTATTTTAAGCCTTTGGCTATAGAGTGCAGTTTATCGGCAATCATCCATATGGTAATTACCGTCCCGGCAAAAAAGCTAAGTACGCCCATTGTGCCAAAAAAGTGCATGGGGCGTTTGCCAAATTTTCCTACAAAAAATATCGAAACCAGGTCTAACAAACCGTTTACAAAGCGGCTCATACCGAATTTGGTTTTGCCGTATTTGCGTGGGCGGTGCTCAACTATTTGTTCGCCTATTTTTACAAAACCTGCCCACTTAGCTATAACTGGGATATACCGGTGCATCTCACCATAAACCTCGATGTTTTTTACTACGGCTTTTCGGTAAGCTTTCAGACCGCAATTAAAATCGTGCAGGTTATGTATGCCGCTCATGCGGCGGGTGGCTGCGTTGTATACTTTTGTTGGGATGGTTTTGCTTAGCGGGTCGTGCCGTTTTGCTTTCCAGCCTGATACGAGGTCGTATTTTTCCTCGGTGATGCGACGGTATAGTTCGGGTATTTCGTCGGGGCTGTCCTGCAGGTCAGCATCCATAGTAATTACTACATCGCCCTGCGCTGCGTCAAACCCGACATTCAGCGCGGCCGATTTACCATAGTTGCGCCTGAATTTTATGCCTTTTATAAAAGGGTTGTTCTTCTGCAACTTACGGATCATCTCCCACGAGCCATCGCTGCTGCCATCGTCAATCAGCACAATTTCATAAGTAAACCTGTTTTCATCCATTACGCGGCTGATCCACGAGGTTAACTCGGGCAACGATTCTACTTCATCGTAAAGGGGGACTACTACTGATATATCCATTGGTGCGCAAAAATATAAAAAAATTAGTTTATTGGGTTGATTGAGTTGGAATAGGTGAGTGGTTGAAATTGTGATTAATTAAAATCAAACATTCCGCAAGAATCAGGTTGTAAAAGCTTTTATTTCTGATAAGCTTTGCATTGATTTTAAGGGTTAAGGTAAAATAAAGTGTTGATTTCCCGGAAAAATAACCCGTTTAAAAAGCATGGTTTAGATTTTTTAACACAGAGATCGCTAAGGGGGCACAGAGGACACAGAAGATAAAATTGAGAAATAGTAAAGCTGTGCCTCCTCTGTTTCTTTGTTAAAACCTCAGGCTTGTTAGTTATATAAAAGAAGTACCGAATAAAACGGTCATCTTTAACTTCACATTTATATGAATAAAGATATCACCGTAAACTATTACCGTATTGAGAAGGCTATAAGTTACCTTACTGCTAATTTCAAATCGCAGCCCAACCTCGATGAAATTGCCGAAAAGGTAAATCTCAGCCCTTTTCATTTTCAGCGGTTGTTTTTAGATTGGGTGGGACTGACACCTAAAAAATTTGTTCAATACCTCACGCTTGATCATTTAAAAAGCCAGATACAACAAACACAAAATGTTATTGAGGCCGCTGACGTGGCGGGGCTTTCGAGCCAGTCGCGGGTGTACGACCTGTTTGTAAATATCGAGGGGGTAAGTCCGCAGCAGTTTAAATCATCCGGGATAGGCCTGCAAATATATTACGGTTATCACGCCACGCCATTTGGCATGTGCTTTATTGCCGCTACTGAACGCGGTATATGCGAACTTCACTTTATTGATGAAGACCAAACAAGGGATGAGTTTTTGCTCTTTTCACAAAAGTGGCATTTTGCTGAATTGAACCACCGACCGGATATAACGCAAAGCTATGTTCTGCGGATGTTTAAACCCGGCAACACAAATAGCGAAAAGCTGAATTTACTGGTGCAGGGAACCGATTTCCAGGTAAAGGTGTGGGAGGCGCTGGTTAATATCCCTTTTGGGAATGTACGGTCGTACCAGCAAATTTCTGAGCAGATAGGGCATCCCGAAAGTGTAAGGGCTGTTGCATCGGCCGCGAGGAAAAACCCGGTGTCGTTCCTGATACCCTGTCACCGTATTATATGTAAAAATGGCGCGGTAGGGAACTTCGATCATGGCAAGGTGAGGAAGCAGGTAATGATAGCATGGGAGATGGGCAGGAATACGGTGATTGATTTGGCGGGGTAAATCTTAAATTTAAGAAGTATGTTTTATAAGCTGTTAGCGAATAAAGATATCAAAAAATGATAACAAGGATCTGGCATGGAAGGACTAAAGCGGCTGACGCCGACAAGTATTTAGATTTTTTATTGGAAACAGGCGTGCAGGATTATAAAGCTACCCCAGGTAACCTGGAAGTAAAAATATGGAGAAATATAGAAGCGGATGTAGCGCACTTTTGGACTGTTTCGACCTGGGACAGCAAAGAAAGCATTAAGGCATTTGCCGGAGAGGATATTGAGAAAGCAAGATATTACCCGGAAGATAATAGCTTTTTACTTGAATTTGAACCCAATGTAGTTCATTACGAAGCCTTCGTAGTAAAATAAGGACTTTTATTTAATGCATTGAACAACGTACACATGCGCATCTGTTTTGTAACCTGTAATGACGAACCCCTTTTAACAAGGGATGACCAATTATTAACGCAATACCTGTTAACCAAAAATATTATCACTGAAGCGGTCATTTGGGATGATGATGAAGTTGACTGGCAACAATTTGATGCTATTGTACTGCGCTCCATGTGGGATTATCATACCAAAACAGACAAATTTATAGCATGGTTCAATCGGCTTGAAATATTAGCTTGTAAGGTTTTAAATCCGGTTTCGTTGGTAAGATGGAACCTGAATAAAAAATATTTGGAGGATATTTCGGTTAGTGGTGCGCTTTTGCCACCTTTTAAGTTTTGCGTCCAAAATTCCATAGATAGCTTGCCGGCAATAATGAAAACCAATGGCTGGGAAAAGGCAGTGGTTAAGCCTGCGGTTTCTGGCGGGTCATTTAATACCTGGATAACAACCGTTTCACCTACCGTAGCTGACGAACAGAAGTTTGCGGATATGCTACGGGCCGGTGACGTTATCGTTCAAAAATATATGGATGAAATTACCACTAATGGGGAATTGTCGTTAATGTTTTTCAATAAAAAATTCAGTCATGCAGTTTTGAAACGTGCAAGGCAGGGGGATTTTAGGATACAGGCAAAATTTGGTGGTACTGTTGAGGTATTTGAGCCAAATGAAAGTGTAATAAACCATGCCGGTGCCTTATTGAGTACCATTGATGAACCATTGTTATATGCAAGGGTTGATGGAATTGTTGGAAACGACGGCAGATTTTATTTGATGGAACTGGAACTGATAGAGCCTGCTTTATTTATAGGAAGCAGCAGTACAGCAGCCTGTACAAACTTTTACGATGCCCTTGATAACTTATTATACTCAGCAAGAATCAGGTTGCCGTCCTCTAATTAACAAGGCAAATTTGCATAACAATATTAAAAACATAAATATTATTTGTTATGCAAGCACTAATTATTATCGACGCCCAAAATGAATTTTCACAAACGGGCAAACGGCCTGTACCTAACCAGGCAGAAGCTATTGAGGTTATCAGTCAATTGGTAGAACAAGCAAGAAACGAGGAACGTCCTATAGCCTGGGTAAGGCATTTTAATAAGCCTATAGAATCGCCGGCGTTTGTGCCCGGCACCTGGGGCGCTGAATTTGTGCCGGGTTTTGGGCCAAGGCCTGGTGCGGAAAACGAACAGGAATTTAAAAAAGATGTTTACGGCGCATTTACTGGTACCAATATTGGCTTATGGCTGCAAAATAATGGTGTTGATGAAGTATTAATAGCAGGGTTTTATACGCACGGCTGTGTGTCAACAACATCGCGGGAAGCAATTATGGCCGGGCTAACAGTATATATTGACCCTGCGGGAACAGGCGCCTGCGGCATTGAACACGAAATACTTGGCAGCATTACTGCCGATGAGGTGCGGCGGTCGGCACTGTTACAGCTGGCAAATATGGGCGTGGTAATAGCTAATATGATTAGCAGCGAGATCAGTAACCCAAACCGACAGATCTGAGCAGGATACCTGCAAGGTATCAAGTTTTTCAAAATTTAACCGGCCAAAGAACATTCTGGCCGGTTTTTGGTTTTTATAACATTTATCATTTGGGTTGTAACATTATTAAATATAACGCCGTCTTAACAGTACACTAACTAACTATTTATTTCGCTACCTCAAACACACTATCAACAAATAAACTAATTTCCCTAACTTGCCATCCAAATTAAAAAATCTTCCCGTTATGAATTTTTACAGAATTACCTTGTCACTATTATTGTGTATTGGTGCGTTTGCTGTAAACGCACAAAATACTGACACTGCGCGGTCGAAATACGACCAGCATAAAGCATTTCCCGCAACATTTTACCCGGTAAGCGGTACTGAAACAAGAAGCGCAAGTGGCGCACCAGGCCATAAATACTGGCAAAACCATGCAGACTATAAGCTGAATGTTACTTTAGACACTGCAAAACATAGTGTAAACGGCACTACGGTGATCACTTACACCAACAATAGCCCTGATCCGCTTTCGTTTTTATGGCTGCAGGTTGAACAAAATATTTATAAGCCTGATTCGCGCAGCGAAGCTACCAGCCCGGTTGAAGGCGGTCGTTTTAACAATAAATCGTTTACCGATGGCGACCAGATAAAAGGCGTTTATATTATAAAGAACGGTAAAGAAGAAAAGGTTGATTACCTGGTTACCGATACCCGCATGCAGATAAAGCTGAACGACACCCTGCGTGCCGGCGGCAGCAAAATTCAAATAAAAATTGATTATGGTTTTGATGTGCCTCAGTATGGTACCGACCGTATGGGCCGCAAGCTATACAAAAACGGCTGGGTTTACGAAATAGCCCAATGGTACCCGCGCATGGAAGTTTATGATGACGTTACAGGCTGGAACGTGATCCCTTACCTCGGTGCTTCGGAGTTTTACCTTGAATATGGCAATTTTGATTATACCATTACGGCTCCCGCAAATTTGGTGGTAGTAGGATCGGGCGAATTGCTGAACCCTCTCGAAGTATTATCACCAAAGATTATAGGCCGCTTGGCAACCGCAAAAAACAGCGATAAAACAGTAATGGTAAAAGATTCTGTTGACCTGACACAGGCCGATTCCTATCCTGCAAAAGCAAATCTTACCTGGCACTTCTTTTGCAAAAACTCGCGTGATGTTTCATGGGCTGCTTCGAAAGCGTTTTTATGGGATGCTGCAAGGATAAACCTGCCAAGCGGAAAAAAAGCATTGGCACAATCAGTTTACCCTATTGAATCCAAAGGTGAAAAAGCCTGGAGCCGCTCTACAGAATATGTAAAAGGCTGTATTGAGTTATACTCCAATGAGTGGTTTGAATACACTTACCCGGTTGCTACCAATGTTGCAGGTATAGTTGGCGGGATGGAATACCCGGGCATTGTATTTTGTGGATCGGATAACCAGACCGGCGCATTATGGGAAGTTACCAACCACGAGTTTGGTCATAACTGGTTCCCGATGGTGGTAGGCTCAAACGAGCGTAAATATGCCTGGATGGACGAGGGCTTCAATACCTTTATTAATAAAGTGGATACAAAAGTGTTTAACAACGGCGAGTACTTCTCTCCGCAGGATGTGGAACAGGAAGCGCCAAACATGTTTAACCCAGACGCCGACGCCATTATGAATACGCCAGACGTGATACAGCCTGATTATTTAGGTTATGCCGCATACGAAAAACCCGCTTTGGGCTTAACCATTTTGCGCGAACAAGTATTAGGCGAAAAACGTTTTGACTATGCTTTTCAAACCTATATCAAACGCTGGGCATTTAAACATCCAACACCCTGGGATTTTTTCCATACCATGGACAATGCCGCAGGCGAAGACCTGAGCTGGTTTTGGAACGAATGGTTCTTTACCACCTGGACACTTGACCAATCTGTAAAAGAAATAAATTATGTTGATAACGACCCAGGCAAAGGCGCAATGATCACCCTTGAAAATTTGGGTGGACTGGCTTTACCGGTTACCATATTGGTTAAAGAGGAAAACGGCAATACCAGCACTGTAAAATTGCCTGCAGAAGTTTGGCAGCGCGGTAGCACATGGACGTTTGCCTATAAATCAACCTCGAAAATAAGCTATGCTATTATCGACCCTGACCATATTTTACCGGATGTTAACCCTGAAAATAATTCATTCAGCGGAGTAAGCGTTGCTACGGGCGTTACCGCGGCTTCAGTTATAAAAACATACCTTGATGCGGTTGGCGGTGAAAATAAATTAAAGGATATAAAAGATCTTACTGTTACCTCGGAAGGCGATGTACAAGGCGCAAATGTTGTTAGGGTTAATAAATACAAAACGCCCAATTTGTTTTACCAGGATATAACCGTGCCTAATTACAATAACTTAAACGTTTATCATATTGTTATTAATGCCGATAGCGTAACAGTAAACCAGATGAGCAAGCCAATGGAGATCAAAAATGACTTGAGGCCCGCCGTTAAAGCAAGGTATAAGCTTTTCCCCGAGCTTGATTTTAATAAAGCAGGTTATACCATGCAGCTTTCACCAACTTTAAAGGTTGTTGACGGGCAGTTAGCTTACCTGGTTACCGTAGCCTCACCGGATGGCTTGAAAGTGGATTATTTTTACGACTTTAAGACAGGCCTGAAAATAAAACAACATACCGATGTGCCTAATAGTACTGTAATGGAGTTTGGCGATTATCGCGACATCGAAACCGGTATAAAAATACCGTTCTCGGAAAAAACAACTGTTGTTGGGCAACCGATAGAGTTTAAAGTGAAAACAACTGCGGTTAATACCGGGTTAGGTAATGATACTTTTAAATAAGCTAAAAGCCTGAAGTCGAAAGTCGAAAGTCTTTGGAAAAAGGCGACTTAAGACTTTCAACTTCGGACTTAAGACTTAAAAAAAGGCCTGGCGCGTGTGCGCCGGGCTTTGTTATGTTAATACATTTGTTTTAGGTAAAATCGGAACAAGTTTTATCTTTACCTAATTTTTTAAATTATGATAAAACACCTATTCCTTTTCATCTTATGCTCATTCGTATTTTGTGCAGCATTGGCGCAGAAAAAGGATACAACTGTTTATTATTTACAACGCTCCGGGAAAGTTGTATCGATAAAGGATAGCGCTGATTTTTTGTTGATGATATCGCCGCCGGATACTTCGGTTGGCAAGCGTTTATTTGTTGTAAAAGAGTACACTGTTGGTGGAAGGTTAATAATGAATGGCTATGCTTTAAATAAAGATATAAAGCTAAAATACCAGGGTGATAAAATTTTTTATTACCCAAATGGTAAAAAAATGAAAGTGGAACATAATAACGATGGCAAAATCGATTTTGAGAACGAGTATTATGCTAACGGGATGTTTTATAATACAAAGAAATTTGAAACAAATACAGAACCTGGCAAACCACATGGGCCGTATTTGTTAACATGCAATGATTCTTTAGGCAATGTTTTAACAGCAAACGGTAATGGAGAATGGATAGAATATAATATTTATTCATGTAAAACTATCGGGCGGGGTGCTATTGTTGATGGTAGTAGAAATGGACTTTGGAGTTTCACACCATCGTATACAATTAATTTGCTAACAGAATATAAAAACGACAGGGCGGTTAAATGCACTAACATTAATGAACAAGGTGTTGAAACAGAAGTAAATACTACCCAGGTGCCGGAATTTGCCGGCGGCATAGAAGGTTTCAATCAGTATATCAAAAATAACCTGACTTATCCTGTTGAGGCACGCAAAAATAATAAACAGGGACGTGTGATAATATCTTTTATAATAGAGTGCGATGGTTCGGTTACTAATGTAAGGGTTGAACGTGGTATTGATAGCAGCTTAGATGAAGAAGCTGAAAGAGTAATTAAAGCATCGCCAAAGTGGAAAGAAGGAGTTCAAAACGGTATGCCTGTACGTTGTGCCTATACTGTTCCAATAACTTTTATTTTATAAAATTAATACAATGATCAAACCTATACTCTTTTTCACGTTGTCCTTATTCTTGTTTAGCGAAGGTTATGCGCAAAAAAAAGACACCTCCGTTTATTATTTGCAAAATTCAGGCAAAATAGTGTCAACAAAGGATAGTGCTGATTTTTTCTTGCTGATATTACCGCCCGATACCAGCATTGATAAAAATTTATTTATCGTAAAAGAGTTTTACAGGAGTGGAAAAGTGGCGATGATTTGTAAATCAACCACCAATATTGTAGGGAAATTGAAATTTGAAGGCACTCAGGTTGTTTTTTTTCCTAACGGGCGAAGGATGCAGATCACGAATTATTTAAACGGGCAAATATCAGGCGACGTGCTGAATTATTATCCTAATGGTAAGTTGTGTACCGTTAAAATCTATTCGCCCGGAAAAAGACCTTTTTTAAAGCAATACAATGATTCAACCGGGATTGTTTTGGCTGAAAATGGCAATGGTAAGTGGATGAAATTTGACGATGAGCCTTTTAAAAATCCCTATGTTGAAGGAAATGTGGTAAACGGTATTGAAGAAGGCGAGTGGCGCGGGAAAGAAAATGATACAATAGATATTGTACGTGTTTACAAAAATGGTGAAATAACATCTTCAAAAGATGTGGATAAATCAGGCGCCGAGGTGCAAAGCCGAAGCAAGATATTTACGTCCGTGGAGAAGATGCCGGAGTTTCCCGGTGGACTTGACCAGTTTTATAAATTTTTAGGCCGTACGCTTAACTACCCCTACCTCGCAAAAAGAAATGGTGTACAAGGCCGCGTAATTGTAGCTTTTGTTGTTGAAAAAGATGGCAGTTTAAGCGATATAAAAGTTATAAAAGGCATTGGGGATGGTTGCGATGAAGAAGCGGTAAGGATTATAGGCTTATCGCCCCATTGGTCGCCGGCTGCACAAAATGGCAGGCCTGTACGCGTAGCTTATTCATTGCCGATTACTTTCACCTTACCAAATTAGTAAAATGATCAAATAAAGATTTGACAACTTTTGGAAAGTTGTCAAATCTAAAAGGTTATGCAATTAAATCACGCCGGTATCAACCAATACCTGGTTCATATTCCTTACGGCATCTGCGCTTTTGCTGAATTCAGCTTTTTCGGCATCACTCAGTTTAAATTCAACGATCTTTTCAAAGCCGTTTTTGCCCAGGATAACAGGGACAACTAATGAAATGTCTTTTTGGCCGTATTCGCCGTCTAAAGCTACACCGCACGAGATCAGTTTTTTCTGGTCGCGTACAATGCTTTCAACCATAAAGGCTGTGCCTGCGCCGGGTGCGTACCAGGCCGAGGTGCCTATCAGTTTTGTTAAAGTTGCGCCGCCAACCATTGTTGCTGCAACCACTTTATCCTGCTGCTCTTTACTTAATAGCTGGGTTACGGGGATGCTGTTCCAGATAGCATGATGAATTAATGGGATCATGGTGGTGTCACCATGGCCGCCTATAACTACCGCATTAAGGTCGGCAGGGGAGCAGCCCAGTTCCTGGCTCAGGTAATATTTAAACCTTGCGGAATCCAGTGCGCCGCCCATGCCTAAAATGCGGTTCTTTGGCAAACCTGATGTTTTAAGCGTAAGGTAGTTCATGGTATCCATCGGGTTTGAAACCACGATGATGATGGTATTTGGCGAATATTTAAGGATATTTTCAGTAACGCTTTTTACGATGCCGGCGTTGGTGCCTATCAGTTCTTCGCGCGTCATGCCCGGTTTACGCGGCAGGCCCGAAGTAATTACTACCACTTCTGAATCTGCAGTTGCGGCATAGTCGTTGGTAACACCTTTAATTTTTGTATCGAACTCTAAAAGGGCCGATGTTTGCATCATGTCGATAGCTTTACCTTCGGCAAAACCTTCGCGGATGTCCAATAAAATAAGCTCTTCGGCCAATTCTTTCCTGGCGATATTATCCGCACAGGTAGCGCCTACAGCCCCGGCGCCCACAACAGTTATTTTCATTTTATATATTGATTTGCAGATGGAAAATTAAACAGGCCGAAGATAGATATTTATATTTTTTTCAGCGTAAAAATTGTGCAATATGTATTTAAACTTAATACCTTAACCAGGTCGGCAAACTTGTATTACAGGAATAAAAATCAAACGTAAAAACATTACCAGGAAGTTTTTTATGTAATTATCACATACTTATGCGATTGACGGTCATCTTTTGATTGATTTATTTTGTAAAATAACCGGGTGTATTTTTATTGCGAACAATATATTCACCAGGATAACAAACCGGCATCAAATTTTTACACAATGAAAAAAATAGCCCCTTTATTGTTGTTCTTCTGTGCATCTGCTTCATTTGCACAATATAAGTATCCTCCAACTAAAAAAGCCGACAGCGCCAACATCTATTTTGGTGTAACTTATCACGACTCTTATCAATGGATGGAAAACCTGAAAGATACTTCGGTAGTGTCATGGTTTCATCACCAGGCAGATTACAGTAATGCCATTTTAAATAAAATAAATGGGCGGGACGAGCTGATAGCGGAATGGAATATGCTGGATAATTTGAAACCGGCCACGATTGTCAACATAGCCTACGAGAATGGTCGCTTGTTTTATAAAAAGACTGCGCCCGGCGAAAAGGTTGGAAAATTGTATTACCGGGAGGGAGAAAACGGGGCGGAAGTTCTGCTGTTCGATCCGTTGGCCTATATTCCCGGTAAAACGCTCACCGTCGAAAGTTATGTCCCCAGTTTTGACGGGCGCATGATAGCAATCGGCTATTCCCAGGGAGGCGCAGAAATTGCGCATATCAAAATTATGAATGTTGACACGCGGCAGTTTTTAAGCGAGGAACTATACCCCACCCACGGCGTGGAGTGCTGGACGTTGGACAATAAATCGGTCTTATATCTTTCTTTAAAAACAGCGGACAATACCGACGCTAACGCCAAGTTAAACTCAAAAACCAAATTACACGTTTTAAGGGAGGATACTTCAAAGGATATCGACATCTTTAGCACAGCCACTTATCCCGAGCTGAAAATGCAGGCAAAATCTTACCCGGTAGTTTTAATAGACGAGGATAATCCAAATTATATTTTCGCGAATGAAAGCAGCGTGCAGCGTGATTTTACCAGGTTTTATGCCCCGATCTCTGAATTTCGTTCGGGTCATATCAGCTGGAAAGTTTTATGTAAACCCTCAGATAAACTGGTGCGGGCGATGCTGCCGATCAACGGGTCGATTTACTCGATCACGTATGACCAGGCCGAAAATTATAAATTAGTACGCACCCCTTTGAGTAACCCCGACTGGAAAAATGCAGAGGTGGTAGCGCCCGAAAAGAAAGATGCGACATTGGAAATGTTTGTGCGGACAAAAGATTATTTGCTGTTGCATTATAGCAATGGAATAACTGACAACCTGTACAGGTACGATCTGAAAACGGGGAAAACCGACCGGCTAAAATTACCTATTTCGGGCAACGTCACCATTTTTAGGTTCAATTGTTATAACAACAAGACCAACCATTGTTTGGTGAGTTTTGTTTCCAACCTTAAACCTACAACCGAATTTGATTTGGATGTTGCGGCTGAAAGTTTTTCGCCCAGTATTTTTAACTCTCCGATGGCCGTACCTGATGTTTACAACCATTTAATTGAAAAAAATGTAGAGGTAAAGGGGCATGACGGGGTGATGATCCCCTTAACGATTTTGTACCGGGAAGGGACAAAGCTTAACGGTAAAAACGTTTGCCTGATGGATAGCTATGGTGCCTATGGCATCAGCATGAGCCCGTACTTTTTTATTTACGAAGTTTCGCTGGCGGTGAAAAACGGTGTGGTTATTGCCCTGCCGCATGTAAGGGGCGGCAGTGAAAAAGGCCAGGCCTGGTACATGGCAGGCTACAAAACTACCAAACCAAATACGTGGAAGGACTTTAACAGCTGTGCCGAGTACCTGATAAAGCAGGGATATACGCAACCCGCCAGGCTGTCGGGATGGGGTACGAGCGCGGGCGGCATCCTTATTACGCGGGCGATAACCGAAAGGCCAGACCTGTATGCTGCCGCCATCTGCAATGTGGGCTGCGCCAACGCCATGCGGTTGGAATTTAGCTTCAACGGGCCGATCAATATCCCGGAGTTTGGCACAGTTAAGGATAGCGTGCTGTGCAGGGCTTTGTATGAGATGGATGGTATGCAACATGTAGTCGACAATACCAAATACCCTGCTGTTATTTGTGTTGCCGGTTGGAATGATCCGCGTGTGGTGCCATGGGAGCCGGCGAAATTTGCTGCAGCAGTGCAAAATACATCATCATCTGGTAAGCCGGTATTGATGAAAATAAATTATAATAGCGGCCATTTTACCGAAGATAAAAGCGTGGAGTTCGCCAATTTCGCTGACCAGCTGGCCTTTGCCATGTGGCAATGCGGCCACCCGGATTTCCAGATGAAACAATAAATTTAGCTAATTAAAAAATAATACATTTAATAAGCCGTTGGGTTATCCTGACGGCTTTAATAATTTATTGGTTAAGGAAGTATCTTGATTTCGGATGTCGGAATTTAGATTTTGGATTTATTTTCAATACTTAAATCTAAAATGCGAATAATTCCGAAATCCCACATCCGAATTCCGAAATCAACCACTACTTTTGAAACATGATCATTATAGCTATCCAGGGCGCGGAATTTTTTGCCTACCATGGGTTTTACCCGGAAGAACAAAAAATAGGGAATAAATTTATTGTTGATGTTGAGGTTAGTTTTAAACCAATAGGCAGTTTAAAAGATGACAAAATAGGCAATACGGTTGACTATGAACAATTGTACAGGATAGTTACCGAGCAAATGAAACGTACTATGAAACTGATTGAAACTGTAGCGCAGACAATCGCTGATAAGATAAAAGAGCAATTCCCGTTTGTTGATCATATTAAAGTCACTATAAAAAAAATGAACCCGCCATTTAACGGCAAGGTGGAATATTCGAGCATTGTGATAAGCACCTAAGATTTTTATGATTTTATGATTGCAGGATGAGGATTTAATATTTTAGTATGGGATTACCTCTTTTAATCCTAAAATCTTAACATCCTAAAAATCATAGTCAACAAATAACAATTATGACTTACAATAAAATAACCGGTGAAATATTGGCCGCTATAAAATCGATAGTAGGTGATGCTGCCGTTATCACCGATCATAACGGCCTTGAGAAATATAGCCATGATGAAACGGAAGACTTGCATTATTACCCCGAGGTTGTTGTAAAGCCGAAATCGCCGGAGGAGGTATCGGCATTGATGCGGATTTGTAATGAGCATTTGATACCAGTAACGCCGCGTGGCGCCGGCACCGGGTTAAGTGGCGGGGCATTGCCTGTATTAGGCGGTTTGCTTATGTCGATGGAGCGGTTTAATAAAATATTGGCCATTGATGAGCAAAACCTGCAGGCCACTGTTGAGCCGGGCGTAATAACCGAACAATTTATGGATGAGGTTGCCGCCAAAGGTTTATTATATCCGATAGACCCGGCCAGCAAGGGGAGTTGTTTTATCGGGGGTAATGTATCAAACGGATCCGGGGGGCCGAGAGTTGTTAAATACGGTACCATACGCGAGTATATCCTTAACCTTGAGGTGGTGCTGCCTTCCGGCGAAATTATATGGACGGGCGCTAATACTTTGAAGTATGCATCAGGCTATAATTTAACACAACTGATGATTGGCTCGGAGGGTACATTGGGTATTATTACTAAAATTGTTGTTAAGCTGATCCCAAGGCCAACAGTTGATGCATTACTGCTGGCATCTTTCAGCTCAAATGAAGCGGCCTGCGGAGCTGTATCTGCTATATTCAGGGCTGGGATAATCCCTTCGGCGTTAGAGTTTATGGAGCGGAAAGGAGTGGAGTGGGTAAAAGAACATGATGGGATTGCGTTCGATCTGAAAGATGATATCCAGGCTTTTTTATTAATAGAGGTTGATGGCACCAACCAGGACGTAATATTTGCCGACTGTGCAAAGATCAATGACGTTTTAGAGAACTTTGATTGTAAAGACGTTTTGTTTGCCGATACATCAGCGCAAAAAGAAGAACTATGGCGTATGCGGCGCACCATGGCGGTATCGGTAAAATCAAATTCCATTTATAAAGAAGAGGATACGGTAGTGCCCCGCGCAAGCCTGCCGCAATTAATTAAAGGCATAAAAGAGACTGGCCTCAAATACGGCTTTGAGTCAGTATGTTACGGCCATGCCGGCGATGGCAACCTGCATGTAAATATTATAAAAGGCAAAATGAGCGATAAGGACTGGAATAATAAGCTAAAAGACGGTATAAAAGAGATATTTGAACTCACCGTATCATTAGGCGGCACCCTATCCGGCGAACATGGCATTGGCCTGGTACAAAAAAGCTTTATGTCCATAAAATATACCGAAACCCATTTTGCATTATGGCGCGGCATAAAGCAGGTGTTTGATAAAAACGGTATCCTGAACCCGGGGAAGATATTTTGAATTACGATTTACGAATTACGATTTTAGATTTATTTAATTTCGAATTTATTTGATTTAGAATTTGGATTTTAGATATAGCTTAAATAAATTCACTAATTTGTATTCAAAATCAGCCCCGGCTCATCATAAGCAATCATTCTCTCACGTTCCTTTAGCGGAATTGGAATAGATTTATTAGCGCTGTAGTCATAGCTGATACAAACTGTTTTACCGGTTGTACAAATTTCCTCGCCGGCTGGGGTAATTTTAACCAATATGTGCATCACATCAAAACTACTGTTGCCTATGCGGGTGGTGCGTACGTAGCAGGCAATTTCATCAGCAAGCGTTATGGGTTTTAAGTAATTAACCTCCGAACGCCCTACGATCACGCCATCTTCCTGCAAATTCCAGTGAATAGCATGGCGCCAATAGTTTAACCGCGCCTCTTCAAAGTAAGTTAAATAGATAGCATTGTTCACATGCCCTACGGCGTCGATATCCGAAAATCGGATAGCGATGGGGGTTTTATATTTATAGTCTGATAGTTTTTCAGTCATTTTATGCCAGGTTGTCTGTTAAAAATAATCCTTGCAGACATATTGTCTGCTAAAGCGGTGCATTTAAGCGTTGGTATAACACTTGATAAATATGCTGCGAAGATAAATAATAAAATTTTAGGAGGATATAAAAATGACTTTAGTAAAACTTGCAAACGGACAAAAGAACCACGCGGTTAACCCATTCTTTAGCGATGTGTTTGATTCTATTTTAAACGACTCGTTTTTGAGCGATAAATTAGCAACCCGTGTACCAGCAGTAAACATTGCAGAAACAGAAAATGCATTCCATATTGATTTGGCAGTGCCCGGCTTAAAAAAGGAAGATTTTAAGATCAGTCTTGATAAAAACGTATTGAGCGTATCGGCTGATAAAAAAGTTGAAAACGTTGAAGAAGGCAAAAAATTCAGCAAACGTGAATATAGCTACAACTCATTCACAAGGTCGTTTACTTTACCTGAAACTGCTGACCATACCAAAATTGAAGCTGAATATACCGATGGTATATTAAAGCTTAACGTAGCAAAAAAGGAAGAAGCTAAGATTTTGTCGAGAGAGATAGCTGTAAAGTAATGCGGAATGCGGAAGGTCGAAGTCGGAATTAAGAAATAAGAGTTAAATCCGATTACGATAGCTATCGGGACGAAAATCCGACATCCGAAATAAGAAGATTTTTTTCATAATAGTTTGGTTTAGTTTGGATAAAAGGCCGTTCCGCAAGGGGCGGCTTTTTTATTTACGATTTTTGATTTACGGGTTACGAGTGGGATTTACCGAGCTTAGAAATCAATACGTGTATTATTGTTTGATCATAACGATACCTATCGTATCTTAGCTTTCACTAAACTCCGTGAATTCAATATAAATGAAAGCTACACCTTATATTCTTGCCGTACTATTTCTCATTACCATTAGTCAAGCATATGCTCAAATTGATAACGATATGAAAGCAATGCATATGATAAAAGATTTTTATACAGCGTATAGTTCACTAAATTTTAAATCAGCGGCAGATAGAAGTAAATTGGACTCATTGTTAGAGAAATATCTTACGCCAGAAGAAGGAAAAAAGGTAAAAAGGGGATACAAACAGGGGCATGATATAATGACGAATGATAGTGGAATTAATAATAAGTCACTGGAAGGCATGTTTATCAGAACGATAAGCGACCAAAAGGCGCTTAATATTGAAACTAGTAAATATGAAATAATTAAGGGGGTGAAAGATGCATATGAAGTCAGCTATGTTGTGAATCCAGTTACTCCTAAACTTAATGAAGTTACAACACAAACGGGTGTTTTAATTCACATCCTCGTCGTAAAATATAGTGGTGTTATTAAAATTTCATATGTAACTAACGGGCTGAGTGATGGGCTGCCATAAAATAGCACTCATACAGAATAAGAAGATAAGACCCCCCTGTTAGAGCAATATAAATTCCGAATTCAACATTCCGCAATCCGCATTCAAAAAATCGTAATTCGTAAATCTAAAATCGTAAATCCACTTAGTCCCGCATATTAATATACTGCAAAGGCTGTCCGAAATTGTCGCTGCGGCAAAGGCTTATCACAGCCTGCAAATCATCTATCTTTTTGCCTTGCACACGCACCTGGTCATCCATAATTGAGGCCTGTACTTTAAGGCCGCTGTCTTTTATTTTTTTAACGATTTTTTTGGCAGCTTCTTTATCAATACCCTCTTTAATTTTTATTTCCTTGCGGATCATATTGCCTGAGGCATATTGCTCTTTGCCAAAATCAAGCGCATTTGGGTCGAGGTGCTGTTTAACCATGCGGCCGATGATGGAATCCTGAATGGCTTTCAGGCGCATATCGTTTTCGGTAACTACCGTTAGTGTGTTGGTCTTTTTATCGAGGTCGATAGTGCTTTTGCTATCGTGGAAATCGTAACGGTTCAATATTTCCTTTTTTGCAGTATTGACGGCATTATCGAACGTTTGTCCGTCAATTTTGCTTACTATATCAAAAGTTGGCATATTTGGTTTGTTTGGTGAGGTGTAAAATTAGTGAATTAGTTGATTAGGTTGGCTTGAGTTGATTAAGTTAATTAAATTTAGGTCATCAAATCCTTATAATTCTAAAAATTGTGTTCAGATGAACTAAACAATAAAAACATACAGATATACTAATGAGTTAATATTAAGTTAACATTTAAATAAGCAGATTTGTAAACGGAGCCTAACGGCCTGCCTTTTTATATGGATAGTAAACACGTGCCACTAATTAACAGGGAAATTAGCTGGTTATATTTTAATGACAGGGTTTTGCAGGAAGCTGCCGACCCAACGGTACCATTAATTGACAGGATAAGGTTTTTAGCCATATTTTCATCAAACCTTGACGAATTTTACCGTGTAAGGGTAGCCACCCTGAGCCGCCTGGCAAACCTGAATGAAAAGGCAAAGGAGATTTTAGGCTACAATCCCAAAAAGCTATTAAACCAGATAAAAAACATTGTTGTACGGCAGGAGCGTAAATTCAATAACCTGTACGAGAACATTATTGTAAAGCAGCTTGCCGAAGAAAAGATATTTATCCTTAATGACACACAACTGAATGTAAGCAGGGGCGAGTTTGTTAAAAAATATTTCAGGGAAAAGCTGCTGGCCACCCTGGTGCCTATAATGCTGAATGAGAGCCTGCAATTGCCGGAACTGCGGGACAGGGCCATTTACTTTTTTGTTAAACTTACCAAAGGCAAAGAATCGCAGCTTGCGCTTATTGAATTTCCGGATACGCTGTCGAGGTTTATTGTTTTACCTGAAACCAATGACCTTAAGTTCATTATTTTATTGGATGATATTATCCGTTACAGTCTTGAGGATATATTTTTTATTTTCGATCACGACACTATTGAAGCCTATTCCATACAGCTTACAAGGGATGCCGAGCTTGATCTTGACAAAGAAGTAAGCGAAAAGTTTATCGATTCCTTATCAAAAAGCCTGCAAAAACGACGAAAGGGCAAACCAATGCGTTTGCTTTACGATTCAGAAATGCCCCTGGATATGCTGAAATACCTGGTAAACAAAATGGGCTTGCACGGCGAGAGCCTTATCCCCGGTAACCGCTATCATAACTTTAAAAACTTTATCTCGTTTCCAAATGTAGGGCGACCCGAGTTGGAATACGAAAGAAATATTCCGCTCCCGGTTGATGGCCTTTCGTTTGGCAAAAGTTTAATGGGGATGGTGGCTAAAAAAGATTACCTCATCAGTACGCCTTATCAATCATACGATTATGTGATACACTTTTTAAGGGAAGCCGCTATCGACCCAAAAGTAAAAGAGATCAACATAACGGTTTATCGCCTGGCCGAAAACTCGCGGGTAATTCATGCGCTTATAAACGCTGCAAAAAATGGTAAAAAAGTTACCTGCCTTGTTGAACTACGGGCGAGATTTGATGAACAAAATAATATCTCG
The DNA here is from genome assembly GCA_013288235.1 of Bacteroidota bacterium. Classification (GTDB taxonomy): domain Bacteria; phylum Bacteroidota; class Bacteroidia; order Sphingobacteriales; family Sphingobacteriaceae; genus Mucilaginibacter. The sequence continues at coordinate 29,150 of JABDCF010000042.1, forward strand.
TGGAGCAGACGGCTTGAAGAAGAAGGGGTTAATGTACTGTATGGTATCGAAGATTTCAAAGTTCACTCCAAAATATGTTTAATTACCCGGGTGGAGAAGGGCAAGCCGGAATATTATGCATGCCTGTCAACCGGAAATTTTAATGAGAAAACCGCGCAGCTTTATGCCGACCATACCCTGCTTACCACTAACAAGAAGATAACCGATGACCTGGTAAATATTTTTAAAGCATTAAATAAAAATATCCTTCCAAGGGGTTTAAAGAGCCTGATCGTATCTCCGATTGACTCGCGGCCGGCAATTTATAAGCTGATAGATAATGAAATAAAGAATGCCAAAGCTGGAAAAAAGGCTTACATGATATTGAAAATGAACAGCCTTGCCGATGAGCAAATGGTAGCCAAACTTTACCAGGCCAATAACGCAGGCGTAAAAATTCAACTGATAATAAGGGGGATGTGTTGCCTGATAGCGGGCGTAAAAGGCTACAGCGAAAACATTGAGGTAATAAGCATAGTTGATAAATATCTGGAACATTCACGGGTGCATATTTATTGCAATGGGGGTGATGAACTCATTTATTTAACCTCAGCTGATTTTATGACACGGAACATCGATACCCGCGTTGAAGTTGGTTTCCCGTTGTACGACGAGCAATTGCGCCAGGAAGTAAGGGAAATTATCGACATACAGTTGCAGGACAATACCAAATCGCGCGAAATAAATAGTCATAACACAAACAAGTACCATAAAACAAATTCCGTTTCCCCTGTTAGGGCACAGGTTGATATTTACAACTACCTTAAATATAAAAATAAAATAAATTGAGATACGCCGCTATAGACATAGGTTCCAACGCCGTAAGGTTGCTTATTGCTGATATTATCGAAAATAATGGATCAATTTCGTTCAAAAAAAATACGCTCGTACGGGTGCCCCTGCGCCTTGGTGATGATGCATTTTTAGATCATGATATCTCGGAACGAAAGACAACCGACCTGTTAAAAACTATGCACGCTTTCAGGAACCTGATGGATGTATATAAAGTAGTTGATTATTTGGCTTATGCTACGTCTGCTATGCGCGAAGCTAAGAATGGCGAGGCGATAGCAAAACAGATAAAGGACGAGATAAACATCGACCTGGAAATTATAACCGGTCAAAAAGAGGGTAAGATTATTTATGCAAGCCATGCCGAGCAAAATATAGATAAAAGTAAAAACTACCTGTATATTGACGTTGGCGGCGGCAGCACTGAACTATCTTTGTTTTCGGCAGGAGAGTTATGGGCATCGAAATCGTTTAATATAGGGACCATCCGTATGCTCGATAACCAGGATACCGAAGAAACCTGGGATGAAATGAGAGAGTTTATCCGCGAAAACACGCGCCAGTTCAAGTTGATCTCGGGCATAGGCACCGGCGGCAATATTAATAAATTATACAAATTAGCCGAAGAAAAAGATAACGCACCGTTAACTTTTGGTAAACTCAAGTCGCTTTATAACTATTTAAATTCATTTTCATTAAAGGACCGCATCAACGTACTGGGCCTCAATATGGACCGTGCTGATGTAATTATCCCTGCCAGCGAGATATACCTTACCGTAATGAAGTGCGCTAATATCAAAAATATATATGTACCAACGGTGGGTTTAGTGGATGGAATTATCCAAACATTGATAGAAAATAACTACCCAAAAAGCAGTTAAATTTATTTTAACAAATTGTTTAAAAATTAAAAAACTCTTATTACATTTGTAGTGCCCTCTCAAGGGCATGTTTTTCATAGGTAGATGTAGGGTCGAGTACTTGTTATTCGACCCTTTTTTGTGCCTTTAACTTTAACCGGCCGGTTTTGATAGTACAGAGATGAAGAAAAAGATTGTTATAGCTATAACCGGCGCCAGCGGCGCAATTTACGCAAAGTTACTGATAGGCAAGTTGCAGCAGCTTGGCGAACAAATAAGCGAGGTGGCGATCGTAATGTCAGACAATCCTAAAGAATTTGAAACCTACATTATTCTTTTTGATACGGTTGTTACAGATAAAGGTCAATTTGCAGACGTTACACATGAAAATTATACCATTCACGAATTTAATTATAGTGAGTTGTAGATAAATTTAATCATTCCTCGCTCCACCTGTAACTCTCGTTCTCCAATGCAATCAAATCAATCACCCGGTTTACTACAGTCATCGCCAAATCTTCAATGGTTTTTGGTTTACTGTAATATGATGGTATTGCCGGACAGATGATTCCGCCTGCTTCGGTAATTGTTTGCATGTTGCGGATGTGGATGAGGTTAAAAGGCATATCGCGGGCAACCAGTATCAGTT